>JAJYRM010000002.1 GCA_021794075.1 Bacteroidota bacterium
CTTGTAGATGCCGCCAAGCGGCACGAAATTTCTGAAGCCGAATTCCAGAAGAATTCGATTTCCGGACTTGCCCAGGCCTGGTCAGATGCCGTGGCCATCGAGCATCGTAATTCTCCCAACGACGACCTGAAGATGATGGAAAAGGTAACGGTGCAGGACGTCAATCGTGTCGCAAGGGAATATCTCAATCCCGAACATGCCATATTCGCTATACTGACTCCTCAGGCATCTGGCAAGCCTATTACCTCGAAAGGTTTCGGTGGAGCGGAGTCTTTCACGCCGACGCACACTACGCCGGTTAAGCTTCCCGCATGGGCGAACAGAGCGATCAGGCAACCTTCCGTTCCTCGTCCCACAACGAATCCGAGTGTCACCACGTTGCCCAACGGCATCAGGCTGATTGTACAGCCCGAATCGATCAGCAATACCGTTACCGTCATTGGGCAGGTAAAGAACAACCCGCAGCTTGAGCAGCCTCGCGGTCAGGATGGGGTGTCCGGTGTCCTCGATCAGCTGTTCAGTTTCGGTACCACGTCCCTTAACCGTGTGGAGTATCAGAAGGCTCTGGACGATATCGGCGCCGACGAATCCGCAGGCACGAGCTTCTCGGTTCGGATACTCAAGTCGAATTTCAAGAAGGGCGTGGAACTCCTAGCCGATAATGAGCTGCATCCGGCGCTTCCTGAAATGGCGTTTCAAATCGTCAGGCAGCAGACTGCAGCCACTGTCGCGGGTCAGATAGAGAGTCCCGATTACCTTACAAGACGAGCCATGAACAAGGCTCTCCTTCCGAAAGGCGATCCCGTCCTAAGGAAGGCGACTCCTGCAACAGTCGACTCGCTTACGCTGCAGGATGTCAAGGATTATTACAAAAAAGTCTTCCGCCCCGATATGACAACGATAGTAGTAATAGGGAATATAGATCCGGCGACCGCGAAGAAAGTGATCTGGACATACTTCAAAGACTGGAAAGCGTCAGGTCAGAAACCGCAAACGGAACTGGCCGCTGTTCCGCTAAACAAGCCTTCTGTGGCGCAAGTGCCAGACGCGAGCCGCGTTCAGGATGTTGTCTATCTTTCGGAAGAGCTCGGCATCACGCGATCTAACCCTGATTACTACGCCTTGCAGTTGGGTAACCACGTGCTCGGCGGTGCTTTCTACGCGACAAGATTCTACCGTGACCTCAGGGAAAACAAGGGGCTTGTCTACTACGTCGGCGGCAATCTCGACGTGTACAAGACCCGTGGACGGTATGACGTTGTCTATGGCTGCGACCCCGATAACGTGTCCAAGGCGCGAACCATAATCATACGTGACCTGAAACAAATGCAGGAGACCGAAGTCAGTCAGAAGGAGCTGACACAGGCAAGGGCACTGCTCCTGCGGGAGATACCTCTTTCCGAATCAAGTGAGAACAGTATCGCCTACGGACTCATCGGCAGGGCGGTTGAAGGACTCCCCCTTGATGAGCCCATATTGGCTGCGCGCCGTTATATGAAGCTGACGGCGAAAGATGTCGAAGCCGCTTTCGCAAAGTGGATTCGCCCCGGCGACTTTGTGGAGGTCACCGAAGGGCCGGCGCCCAAATAGCGCGAGGGTTGGCAGTTGGCCGTCGTTTTAAAACGATGGCCAACTGATTTGCTACTAGTTCTGTGGGGGCATAAATTCAACAGGAATCTGGATACTTGAGAGTTCCGAGTGCGCAACAAATAGGGCGAAGGCGGGAAACCAATGACGGGCAAATCAATCCTACCGACTGAGCGAATTGAGAGAAGTATTCTCCTCATCCGAGGCAAGAAGGTCATGATCGATGCTGATTTGGCCACCTTGTTCGGCGTCACGACAAAAAGGCTGAAAGAACAGGTTAGGAGAAACCCTGACAGACTCCCACCGGATTTCATGTTCGATTTGACACCCGAAGAGACTTCAGAGGTGGTCGCAAATTGCGACCACCTTGAGCGTCTGAAATTCTCGCCGTATATGCCTTTTGCATTTACAAAGTACGGTGCTTTGATGCTCGCCAATGTCCTGAACAGCCCGCGCGCAATCCAAGCCAGTCTTCAAATCGTGCGCACATATGTGCGTTTGCGTGAACTTCTCTCTTCAAATCCTGAACTCGCCCGCAGGATAGACGCTCTGGAGGAGAAGTACGGCAGACAGTTCAAGGTTGTGTTCGACGCGATTCGCCAGTTATTCGAACCGCCCCGAAAGCCTAAGAACCCGATCGATTTCAGAGTCAGGGAGAAACGAAGCGGATATCGGCGAAGGATGGGGAATTGAACTTGCCGGAAAATTCATGACAGTGAGCGATCAACGATGAGTAAGCCGATACCCCCAATTCTCCAACGTAAGTTCCGTCTGCACTCGTGGGAGGTCGATCGAAAAGGGATCGCCAGGCCGGATATCCTGTTTTCAATTCTCCTCGACAGCGCATGGGCGCACGCCAACCACTCGAAATTCAGTTATGATTCTCTGAAAGAAGAGGGGCAGCTGTGGGTGCTATCGCGTTTCCTTGCCGACATTCATGAACTGCCGAAATGGGACGAAGAGATCAACGTCGAGACATGGAGCAAAGGGACGGACAAACTTTTCGGGCTCAGGGATTTTTTCGTTCTTTCTGAATCGGGCAAGAAGATGGTGTCAGCTACGTCTGCCTGGTTGGTGATTGACAGGAAGACGACACGAATTCAGCGAATTAACCTCGAGGAGGGGGATTTTCCTGTTCAACTGGACCGCCATGCGATAGAGACTAAGTTGGATAGGATAGAGCGGAATAAATCGGATAAGACCGACTTTGAGCATGTCGTCCGGCACACGGACATCGATGTGAACAACCATGTTAACTCATCGAGATACCTGGCCTGGATACTCGACAGCTTTCCGAAGTCTGTGGTCGATGAGAGGAATCTCAAATCTTTTGAGATCAATTTCCTGGCCGAGGCTCAGTCCGGCGATAAGGTTTTCGTGAATTCCTCAGACGCCTCCGATTATCGATATTGTGAAGTGGTGCGCGAAAAGGATAGCGCGGAACTATGCAGGGCCAGGGTCGTGTGGGAATGATGGTGTTACCTTAATCGACTTCCTCCTTGCCCAGATAGTTACCCTTCGAAAGAAATCCGCGGCGCCCATCGAATTCAGCCGCGGACTATTCCTCAAGAAAGGGCTTACTATAGTGGAGCGGCCGGACATCGATAACGGTGAACTAAAGAGCTCTTCCAATATTGGAATCATCACCATAACTGTCACCGGAAGAAAACCAACCGCTTGAACGTGAACGACTGTACCCCGGGCGTGCTTCATGCGTGAGCATCGCCCAGGTCGTGTATCGTTATTTGAATTTCGAGATCCAACGGGTACATTTACTCAAGGAAAAAAGGCAAACACTTGCGGAACCCCGAGCTTATGTGGCAGCTTGGGCAGACAACCAGTCCATTCCATATAAATCGTAAAGGAAGGCTGCAGACCTTCCATTCACGTGAGCTTAATCTGAACGAGTCCCGGTCGTTGAGGGGCTAACGGAATGAGAACCATTTGTCGTGAAAGGAGCTTCGCAAATGAAGCGGTCGAGAAGTAGCTATGTGTTGCCATTTGTAGTCGCCGTTATTTTGAGCCTCACAGGCTTGACTCTGCATCCAGGTGGAAATGGCTCAGCCGAGCTTTCAGGAAGTGCGTGTCTCCCTGTGGATCAGGGTTCCATGGCGGGACATGGCGATTTTCGTTTTTCAAACGTCGCCCTGGTAAGTCATATCACACACGACTTCATTACGTTGATCGACCTGTCCAATAATGAGGTGGTGGATACGATTCATGCCGGAGAAGGCACTGATTTCACCGCAAGAGTTCCTGGGAAGGACGAATTGTACATAGCAGATTTCAATTCAAATGACATTGCGGTGGTTGACGGCCAACGGATGAACAAGTGGACGAAAATTCCAGTCGGCATCCATCCCGTCTGTGTCAGCTTCACGCCAAATGGGAAGACTGCCCTCATCAGTTATCAGTCACAGGACGGGTTGTGGTTCATGGACACGAAGACTCGCGCGATCACGCGGAAAATATCTAATGGGACCGGCATGATATACTATCTAAAGAGTCGCAATCTGTTTTACCAGCCCGCGATCTTCCGGCCGTTTGTGCATATCATCGATCCGGTCAGGCAGGAAATCATAAAAAGTGTATGGGTCGGCGGACGTCCGATGAGCCTCGCGTTCACGCCCGACGGAAAGTTCGCGTATATACCGAACTATGATCTCAATGAAGTGCAGGTGTTCAGCACGGCCCTCGACAGCGTTGTGAGAGTTATACCTAAGGTGGGCAATCCGAGGGGAATAGCGATTTCTCCGGACGGCAGGTATGCACTTGTCACAAACGTCACCTCGAACACTCTCACGGTTATTGGCATAGACAGCAATTCGGTTGTCAAAGTAATACCTGTTGACAGGATGCCCACCGATGTCGCCGTCAGGCCGGACGGGAAGTACGCATACGTCACAAATCAGGGATCGGGATCAATTTCGGTGATCGATATGGCTGGGCTCGATGTCTCCGCCCATATAGAGGTTGCGGACGATCCGATTTCAATCACGATTCCCAATTGACATCGGAAATATCTCAAGGAATTTCCCTCGCAAAATTTAGCCAACGATGTTGCACTTAAGCGCGGCTCGAAATAACTTCATCGAGCCGCGCAGGGGCAGACTGGTCTCTCCTGTCCGCCAAGCTAAAGGTGTTCTGAATCATTCCAATTGAGAATTCAAAAGCAAGAATTTAGAATTAGAATATGACCTGGCAGGAAGCGTATCGCATACTAGAATTGTCCAATCCGAAAACTCTCGAAGAAGTTCGTGAGGCGTTTAGCATACAGGTTAAAGCGTGGCACCCCGACAGGTTCGAAGGAGACGCCAAGATGCAGCGAATCGGAACCGCGAAGATGAAGCTCATCAATGAGGCGTTCAGTTTTGTGAAGAAGAACTGGATGGAGCGGATCGCGTTCACTGTCCCTTACGAATTTCCGAAAGCCGCCGAGCCCGTGAGTTATGTAAAGACCGGGCCGCGTGACATCATCACGGTGCTTGAAAAAGAGACTTCGAAGGCAAAACGAAATAGGCTTATTGTCGGCGCCAAGCGTGTCCACGAATATCTGGGCGATGCGACGCTGACGGTGACATACTCCGACCATCGGTCGCGAGAAATGAAACTGAAGGTCGGTGAATCTGCGACTGTCGAGTTCGGCCGGTTAGCGCGCTTTGAGATCAGGCTCCTTCAGGTGAGGCAGGTTTACAAGTCCAAGCGAGGCGTGCCGTTCCCGCTCTTTTTCTCGGCGGCGGATCTTACGGTTACAAGGCTGGACGACTAGCGGAATGGGCATTGCAAATGTTGAAAAGAAATGAGTAAGGAAATGGATGGTACAAAGCGTTCCGACATAAAACCCGGCCTGAAGGTCGCCATAGTCCTCAAGCAGGACCAGCGGACCGGCAAGCTGACTGAAGGGATTGTTAAGGATATCCTTACTAACTCTTCGACTCATCCACACGGGATAAAGGTCCGCCTCGAATCTGGTGAGGTTGGCAGAGTTAAGAGGATTGACGGGTAATGGAACCCGTAGAAGTCTCCGCACTCTAAGCTATAGTCATCTCTTCGCCCATCAGTCCAAATCATGCCCGCGTTGATTTGTTTGATTCGCTTGATGCAGCCATTAATCCGAAAATACATGATTCCATTATTCAACGATCCCTTTCCACTCGTGATTCGTTGCTTCTCTCGCCATGATAGCCTAGATTTTGTCTGCATGTCCAGTCAGGAAAATTTTCAATTGAGACCGCCGCTTTGTCCGTATGATCTTCGGGCAGATTCGGCAATTCACAAACATTATTCACAATTCTCCAAAAAGGGGATGACTCAATGAATGAAGAAGCTATCCAGGGGCTGAAGCCGGAAAGAGTGTGGCATTATTTCAAGGAGATCAGCGCGATCCCGCGCGGCTCAAAGAACGAAAAAGCGGTTCTCGAATATATCAAGAAGACCGCCGCGGCGATGGGGCTGAAAGTTAAACAGGACAAGGTCGGAAATGTTGTCGTTTCGAAGCCGGCAAGTCCGGGAAAAGAACATTCCACCACGGTTGTCCTGCAGGTGCACACCGACATGGTCTGCGAGAAGAACCGTGAAGTGCAGCACGATTTCCTGAAGGACGGGATAAAATTTCACAGGGAAGGCAACTTCATCAAGGCAGAAGGAACCACGCTCGGTTCCGACGACGGCATCGGCGTCGCCTCTCTTCTCTCGCTTCTGGAAGATAAGTCGCTTGTTCACGGACCAATCGAAGGACTCTTCACAATCGACGAGGAAACAGGTCTTACAGGCGCGAACCACATTGAGCCCGGATTCATTACCGGAAAAATCATGATGAATCTCGATTCCGAAGAGGAGGGCGTACTTTACATCGGCTGCGCCGGCGGACTCGATACGACGATCAACATCCCGGTCAAGAGAAAAGCGGTCACCGGCAAGAATGCGGTTCTCAACTTGATGATCCGCGGTCTGAAAGGCGGACATTCCGGCGTCGATATCCATCTCGGCCGCGCCAACGCGATTAAGCTAATGACCAGGACTCTGCTGGCCATCGATTCGAAGACAAAGATGAAGCTCGTCTCGATAGAAGGCGGAAGCAAACACAACGCCATCCCGCGCGAGGCTGAGGCAGTCATCATCGTGCCTGCGGCTGATGAAGCTAAGGCAGAGAAGGCTGCGGCAGAATGCGAACAGATTTTCAGGAACGCGTTCGCTTCGACCGATCCTGAGGTGAAGGTGCTTGTCGAGAAAGGTAAGAAGGCGAAGCCCGCCTTTGACGATAAGTCGAAGCTGGCGGTACTCGACGCGTTGAACGCTCTGCCGCATGGGGTCATAAGAATGAGCAGCGATATCCCTGACCTGGTAGAGACGTCGACTAATGTAGCGGTGGTTAAGACTTCTGCCGCAGGCGTCTCGGTAGTTACCAGCCAGAGAAGTTCAATCGAGTCCGAAAAAGAAATGATCGCCTCACATGTCGCGTCTGTTGGAAAACTCTCCGGCGGGAAGATCAAACCGAGCGATGGCTACCCTGGGTGGCAGCCAAACGTCGGTTCAGCCGTTCTTAAGAAAGGCAAAGAAGTATACAAGAGTCTTCACGGGAAGGAGCCTGAGGTGAAGGCGATTCACGCCGGACTAGAGTGCGGTATCATTAACGACCGCGTTGGCGGAGGGGTCGATACGATTTCGTTCGGTCCGACGATAATTGGCCCGCATTCGCCGGATGAGCGCGTCGCTATTGACAGCGTGGAGAAGTTCTATAAGTACCTGACGGAGTTTGTTAAGTCTGTCGCGTGAATAGGTTATAGGCAAAGAGGCGCAGGACGGGATTGTCCGCCCTGCGCCTGGCTTTCCAATAGTCATTGGGATTTGTTCACGTTCGCATCGGAGATATGTCGGAGGGCATGCTCCGTCGTATTGCACGACAATGTTATTCGATAGAGTCGGTCTACAGTCTAGGAGAAGTCAAACAGGGAGATGCTATGAGGTTTGCGGGAATCTACGGAATAATCGTGGGTATATTGATTTTTGCTGAATGGTTTTACTTTCTATTGACGGCACAGGTCCCGGAACTTGATGCCGTGCCTTTCGAAACCGTTTTTCATCTTGCCGCCGAATTTCTGACGTCCATGATAATGGTAGCGGGCGGCGTCGCGGTGCTTCGTCGGGAACCGTGGGCGTCGAGAGTGTATTATTTAGCTTCGGGAATGCTGCTCTACGCGGTGATCAATGGGGTGGGCTATTTCGTCCAGCTTAGAGAATGGTCGTTCGTGGCAATTTTGGCAGTTCTGTTTCTCCTAACCGTTGTTAGCGTTGGGAAAGTGGTCAGGGCCGTGAAAGCCTGACCGCCCACGCTGCTCATTCTATTCCAACCATGACTAAAATGAAAAAAGAAAATAAAAGAAAACGCGTCTACGAACTGGAAAGGATCGGCAATGCCAGAACCGTTCAGCTTTACGCCGATGGATTTGAATCGCTGACCAGGAAAGAAAAGATTTTCGCTTACTACATGGCCAAGGCCGCTATTGCAGGCAGGCCCGTCGCTATCGACCAGACGAACAGATACGCCATTCAGATCATGCATCTTTGCGAAGAATTGCTCAGGAATCCGAAGGGAATTCCCGCGAAAACTCTGAAGGCGATCGGCGAGTACACGAAATTGTTCTGGATCAATAACGGGATGTACGACCACAATACTGCGAGGAAGTTCGTCCCGGCGTGCGCCCCGGCTAAATTCGAGAAAGCGCTGCGCATCATCGCCGAAAGAGAGAAGGACTCACGCGATGCTAAAGAGCGCCGCGTACAGACTTTCCGAGAAGTCAGGCGTGCCATCTTCGACCCTAAGTATATGGCCGTCGTAACCGACAAGACTCCGGGGCACGATTTTATCGCGCAAAGTGCGAACAATTTCTACGAGGGGCTGACAACCGCCGAGGTCGCCGGGTGGGCACGCAAAGGAAACGAGAAGAATCCTCTCAATTCCAAGGTGATTAAGAAGAATGGCAGGATGGTAGAACTTGTATGGCGTGCAGGGAGCGGTTCAATACCGGAAGGGCTGTATGCCCGCCAGCTCACCGACGTAATATCGAACCTCGAAAAGGCGAAGGGCTTCGCGTCGGGCAAGCACCAGGCGAAGACTCTCGACCTCCTGATAAGGTTCTTCAGGACAGGGAAGCTTTCCGATTGGGAAAAGTTCAACATCAGCTGGGTGAAGGACCAGTCGAACGTTGATTTCATCCTCGGGTTCATTGAAGTCTATATGGATCCGCGGGGACAGAAGGCGAAGTTTGAAGCGGTGATTCATTTCACGAATAAAGAGCAGACTAAGCTGATGCGGAAACTCGCGGCCAACGCGCAGTATTTCGAGAATCGCGCGCCGTGGAAAGATGAGTTCAAGAAGAAAAATGTCAAAGCTCCCATCGCGAATGTGGTCAATGTGATTGTCGAAACGGGAGACGCGGGTCCAGTCAGCGCCATCGGAATCAACCTGCCTAACGAGCAATATATTCGGCAGCTCTACGGATCCAAGAGTGTCCTTCTTCATAATGTTGTGGCGGCTTACAAGGCGTCGGAGCCGAAAGGACTCCTGGAAGAGTTCTGCTTCGATCAGGCCGAAGTTAAGCGCGCGAAGAAATACGGCCAAATTGCAGACGACCTGCACACCGGCATGCATGAAGTGCTGGGACACGCGTCGGGAAAGGTCAGCGATAAGCTCAAAGGCGACCCGGCGGATCATCTCCCCGGTTACTACTCGACGCTTGAAGAGGCGCGCGCTGATCTCGTCGCGCTATGGAACGTATTCGACCCAAAGCTGAACAAATTGAAGATGGTCGACTCGGACGACGTTGCAAAGGAAATGTACGACTCGTATGTCAGGAACGTTCTCCTTCAGTTGAGAAGGATACCGACCGGAAATCAGCTCGAAGAAGATCACATGAAGAACCGTCAGATGGTGGTCAACTACATATTGCGCAATTCCGGCTCGATCGAAGTCGTCAGAAGAAGGGGTAAGACATATTTCCATATAACTGATTACCGGAAAATGCGCGACACGGTGGGCCAACTTCTCGCCGAGGTGATGCGTATAAAAGCGGAGGGTGATCTTCCCGCGGCTAGATCGCTGGTCGATACTTACGGCTTGAAGATCAATACCTCGTGGCGAGATGAGGTAATAAAGAGGATAAAGAATCTGAACGTGTCTTCTTACACCGGTTTTGTCATGCCCGATCTCAGCCCTATTTACGACAAAAAGGGGAACATCGCCGACATCAAATTGGAATACCCGCTCGACCTCACTAAGCAAATGCTTGAATATTCCAAGGGGGCAGCATAACTTCTCCCGTCAGGAAATAAGGGGAGATCTTCCGTAGCACCTTCTTTTCGATAAAAGGAGGTATGTGGCGATGAAAAACGCCGCCATTTTGTTTGTCGCAAGTCTTTTGGCTGAAGCCGGACTAAGTTGCTCGGGCAATTCCTCCGGACGGGGAGTTCCACAGGTCAGCGCTAACCTCCGCCAGTTGAGCGGCTGCATTTCTAAAGTCTCTTCAGCGTCGCAAGCACGCGATTTATCTTTCGCCTATGAATTCGGCGACACACTCTATGTCAGCTTCATGTTGCCGGGGAACTGCTGCCCTGACTCGAACAGATTTGCCACGTGGTACGATGTCAGCAACGATACTCTCTACGTCGCCGCGACCGACACTGCCGCGAGGATGTGCTACTGCACATGTAGCTATGTTCTCAGGGCTGAGTTCGTTAACCTGCCGCTCAATCGCTATACCTTCATCTGCACAGGGCCTGATGACAACGGTAAGGTGTACTACGATGAAACTGTCGTACGGAAATCCTGATGCGTCCCCTCTCGCAATAACTAAACTAAGAAAGGGTGTGCGTAAGATGAAACGATGTCAATGCGCCCCGCTTATTGCCGTCGCGGCTTTACTGTTCGCTGCCTGCGGCGAAAAGTCTTCGGTTCCGAGCGCCTCTCAACCCGCTGCATCCGTAAGCCAAGTCCCCGGCTGTTTGTCGAGCGCAGGTCTTTACAAAAGTACCGCATCTTTGGCGGACTTCACTTACGAATTCACGGTCAGTAAACTTTCGCTAAACTTTGTGTTGCCGGATAAATGCACGGCGGATTCAATCAGATTCGCTACGTCCTACAAGTTTGAAGGAGACACAATATTCGTCACTTCTATCGATACCGCAACCCTAAACGCGCGATGTCCGTGCAATTATCTCATTCACGCCGAGTTCGAGGGACTGCCGCTCGACAGGTACTATGTCGTTTGCACAAGAATTGATGACGGGGTGGAAACGGTGCCGTACAGCCGGTACGTATTCCGTGATGACGCGCGGGGAACTAACGAGGAGATCGTTTACTCCAATGGGTTCGAGTCGGGCGCTGATACCGCGAAATGGATCGGTTACGGTTCGATGCAACTGAGCAACGACGTGCCGCCGGGCGGAGGGAATCGTTCATTGTTTGTTTCCGGAGGTTGTACCGTTCCGCACGCGGCATTCAGGATCGGTGAAGTCTCTCAGGACAGCCGCTTCATGCTCAGATTCTGGGGGAAAAGACTTTTTGGGAGCGGAGGAGTCGGACTCGGATTCAGTCAGAGTCCCACGAGCGGTATCGGAGTCAACGTCATGGATTCAACCTGGACGCATTACGAATCTGAAGAAATTTTTTACTGTCCCGCCGATTCGACTCTTTGGCTCAATGTTAACGCGGGTGGATTTGTCGCAGGTGCAATTCTGGTAGATGATATCCAGGTCGTGAAAGTAAAATAATTGTGGCTTCCTGTTTCGTTTTACTATATTAACCCTACCTTACTGGAAGGGATGCGTAATGGATTACAACGAACTGTCTGCGTATGTCGACTCGCGCAAGCGGGAATATCTTAATGAACTTTCTGGGATAATCAGGATAGAGAGTGTTTCGGCCGACCCGTCGAAAAAGAAAGAGATGGTCCGTTGCGCGGAAAGCATTTCTAGCCTAATGCGGGAAGCCGGTATTGAAAATGTCACGCTCTTTGAAACAGGCGGTAACCCGCTCATTTACGGCGACTACAAACACGCGGAAGGGAAGCCGACGGTTCTTGTCTATGGTCACTACGACGTGCAGCCGGTGGATCCGCTCTCGGAGTGGGAGACTCCGCCGTTCGAAGCGACTGTGCGCGGCGACGATCTCTACGCGCGTGGTTCCAGTGACGACAAGGGACAGCTCTTCATGCACCTCAAGGCCTTCGAAGCGTTCAGGAAGCTGAATGAAGAGATACCTGTGAATCTCAAATATATATTCGAGGGCGAGGAAGAAATCGGAAGCATCCATCTGGAACCATTCATTCGATCTCACGGGGAATTGCTAAAGGCGGACGTTGTCGTCATCTCCGATACAGCGATGTACGGTCGTGACATGCCTACAATCTGCTATGGCCTGCGCGGAATGGCGTACCTTGAAATTACGGTCAGCAACTCCGCGATAGATCTTCACTCCGGCTCTTTCGGCGGCGCGATCGATAATCCGGTTCATGTCCTTGCCGATATTGTTTCACGGCTCCACGACAAGTACGGACGCGTAACGGTCCCTCATTTCTATGACGATGTTGTGGACGTGCCTACTGAAGAAAGGGAAGAGATCGCGAGGCTTCCTTACAGCGATGCTGAGTTTTTGAGACAGTCCGGGGCTGTGGCGACATTTGGCGAGTACGGATTCTCGACGAACGAACGTTTATGGATAAGGCCTACTCTCGATGTGAATGGCATCTACGGCGGATTTACCGGCGAGGGAGCCAAAACGATAATTCCATCCAAGGCGACCGCGAAGGTGAGCATGCGTCTTGTGCCGAACCAGAGTTCCGCGAAGATTCTCGACCTGTTTGAAATTTTCATAAATCAGATTGTCCCTCCAACTGTGAAAGTGGCTATAAAGAAAATGCATAGCGGCGAACCCGCGCTTACCCCGATTAATCATCCAGCGGTGAAAGCCGCCTCCGCGGCGCTTGAGCGGGTCTTCGGAAGGAAACCGTACTTCATTCGCGAAGGAGGTTCGATCCCGGAAGTCCTGACGTTTCAGGAAACCCTAGGCGCCCCCGTGGTCCTCCTTGGATTTGGGCTTCCGGACGAGAATAGTCATGCACCGAACGAGCACCTTTACCTGAGGCATTTCTTCGATGGTATCAAGACTCTCGCGGTCCTTTACCAGGAACTCTCTTCCTGATCGTTTTGCCCTTCTTTTAAAACGATTTCAATCGCCCTAAACAAAAAGTGGCCGCCTGAGATCATCGGCAGCCACTTCTTGAAACTTGGTCCCTACAATCCGATACTGCCGATTCTCTCTCTCATTCTCCTTCGATCTTGCCGGTATTGATCTCATTCACGATCCTGTCGTCGTGATAGATGTATTTCAAAGCTCCGACAATGGCGTCCGAGTTTACTCCGACGGCTCGATTCACGGAAGGTTCATAGATGAAGCTGCCCGGCAGGCTCTCAATGTTTCCGTCGAATATCAGCCCGACCAGCTCACGCTTCTCGTTAATTACCGGACTTCCGGAGTTGCCGCCGATTATGTCGCTGGTCATGACTAAGTCCAAAGGCGTGCTGAGCTTGAAGTCGGCAGGAGGATTTTGCCAGACCGGCGGAAGAGTCCAGGGATATTCCTTTCCGAAGCTGTAGTACCTGTTGTACATTCCGTAAAAAGTCGTGATCGGCGGCGCGATCGTTCCGTTGTATGGATATCCTTCCACGACTCCGTCGGCAATTCTAAGTGTGAACGTCGCGTCGGGAGGTATAGAAGTGCCGTACACATCGAATAGCGCTCTCCCTAAAAGTAAATTTTCCGAGGTTTCTTCCGCGAGGAGTTTATTGTAACCGTTCTCATACCTTATTGCCTCCTCGCCCGTCTCCTCCACAAAGCGGATGAAAGGATCGGTCGAATTGAGAATGGCGCTCGGGTTTTCGTCGAGCAGCGACGCAACCTTGGCGCTGTCCCCGAGCGCGGTAGTACCCGCAAGAGAGTCCGCGGCCGCTTCAGGCGTGAGACCGCCGATCAACTTGTTAAATGACCGGTTCTGATTTCCAAAAAAAGCGCGCATGTTCTCCAGCTGAAGGGCGAGGAGTTCCCTTTCGAGCCCGAGATTGAAGTCGTATGGAAAGAATTTCTGTTTGAACGACGCGAGTTGTTTTCCCCTTAGCTCTTTCGGCCTGCTGCTGTCAGGCAGCTGCATCTCTTCGGCGAAATTGAGGAGCGAGACTGCCGTTTTGAAGTATGAAGAGGTTCCGTAACCGGAGAAGTCGAAGGCGGCATGTCCCGCGTACAAATGATCCTTATCGCTCTCAATCCTGGCGAGATTGTTCCAGACACTCCTATAGGACTCTTCGAGAGCCGGATTTTTTTCGACCTCAGCCCTGAAGTCGCGCTCGAACGCTTCCTTCCTCGCCATCAGGTAAGGGTCACGAAGGCCCGCAAGCATACCTGTATATGCTTTCAGCGAATTCGAGATTATGAAAAGCCTGGTTTGATATTTCGCTTTCATGTCGGGATGCCGTTTGATGAAATTCGTATAGATTGATTGCAGGCGCTGAAACAAGCCGACTATGTATGGATAGCTGTAATCCCGGAAAAATTTCAGTTGGGCTACCGAGACAAGCCTGTTCGTCCGGCCGGGGTTTCCTATTACGAAAACTGATTCCCCCCTCTTCGCTCCGTTCGGGCTCCATTTGAAATAGTATTTCGTGCGAAGCGGTTTACCATCGTTGCCGTAAACTCTGAATAACGCGAAATCCAAATCGTACCTCGGGTACGTGAAATTGTCATAGTCTCCGCCGAAGTATGCCACTATCATCTGCGGCGCGAAGACGAGCCTAACGTCGGTGTACCGGCGGTAGCCGTATAGTGAATACTTGCCTCCGCTATAGAAAGTCACGACCTGAAACACCATCGAATCTGCCGGAGTGGATTCCTTGTACTTCTTCCAATATTCTTTCTGCAGACGGGCGATTTCGGCGTCACCATTGGCAACTTTTTGCTGACTGGTTGCGCCGGTGTTGAAAGCTTTCTGGACTTCTGGCGTGACATCCTTGATTAAGACTAACTGATCGGCATACATGCCTGGGACTTGTCTCTCGCCTGAGAGTGCCTCGGCGCAGAAGCCGCTATCGGTTAAATCCTCCCCGGGCCGGTTGACCTTGTCGAGCGCGTAACGAGCGCAATGATGGTTCGTGAGGACAAGACCGTCTTGTGAAATAAATGAAGCTGAACACCCCGGCAGCCTGAGTGCGGCAAGCCGTGCATCAGCGAACCATGCCGAGTCGGGAGCGAAATGGTATTGCTCCTCGAAATATTCAGTCGGTGGGAAATCGAAAGTCCACATCTTGCCGTTATCAAACCTGCCGGCAGTTACAGTGTCAGGATTGAAGTATACCTTTTGACTAGTTCTTGTCGATTGATAAGAAGAGCAGCCTGCCAAGAAGAGGAAGGCGAACCCGATGAGCGAGGAAATCCAGCTTCCGAAAACCCGTTTCATTTCAGCCCCTTTGTTTTTTTGTCGGCCCAAATTTACTGCAAAATTCAGAATGTTGCTCAAGAAATGTTGTGTCAGGATTTGAACGCTTATCCACACATTGATTTTCTTGGCGTGTTATGGTCTCTTCTATGTTTTGGAGGAGTCTAAATGTTGTAATTTTTGCCTGTGATTGATATATTTCCGCAGCCGAAGGATATACTGTACGAGGCCCAGTCTTCGGGATTAGAGTTAGGCATACCAAATTGAGGAGCGCAACAATGCATTCAAGAGTTGTTAAAGAGTTTTTGATCGTCACTGTTCTAGCGGTGACATTTGCGGCGTGCCAGAAGAGTACACCGGTCAGTGTGCCTCCGCTGGAAAATTATAGAGATGGCATGAACCTCTTTGCCATCGATATCCCTTCAAGCTGGCAGCAAACGAGTGAGCCGGGGAAGCTGAACATTTTCAATTCCGAGGATGCATACAACAGATTCGCGGATCCGACGTCGAGCTCTAAACCTGCCGTCAGAATATACATCCACGCGAAAAGCGTCGGCGGCCAGACACTTCAGGATGTGGTCGAAGGGTTCAAAGACAATCTGAGACAGCAGCAAGCACAGATCGATCCGGATGTACAGACAACTCTCGCGGGGAACCCGGCAGTGAAAGTCCCATATGCGCTCAGGATCGACAGCAAGAGCACCATATTTGGATACGCGATTTTGACGGTCGTGGACAGTACGGAATATGGTTACGAATGCCAGGGATTCAATAAGGAGTTCAAGAGGTACGCGCCTGTTTTCGACACTGTCGAGACGACTTACCGCATCATTCCAAAAGTTGTCGCGAAAGAGCAACTCCCCGATAACCTGATACCGTCTACAACGCCGGCGACATACCAGACGCAATATTACTCAATCCAGTATCCATCCAACTTCAAGGCCTCCCCGCAGGGTGCCTCTGGAAGCGACATCAAGAATACTGTTACGTTCAAAGGATACTTTGAAGATTGCACGATCGAAGTGGATGTCCTCGACGCGAAAAAACTGGATGTCGAAAAAGTGTTCAAGCAAAATAAGGGAAACTACCCCAACGCGAAGAGCGAGAAGACGAAGCTTGACGGGCTCGATGCGTATGTTATATCATATTCGCCCGTTAGGGGCATCCAGCGTCGTGTCTACTTCGTCGTCAAGAACGACAATTGGGTTAGAATTATCCTTACGTGGAATGAAGCGAGCCAGCAGAAGTATCATGCCAATTTTGAGCAGGCTTTCGAGCAGGCTGCTACAAGTATAAAACTGAAGTAAGTTGAAGTGAGGCAATCGGTGGCCGGCGGTCAGCAGTCAGCTCCAGAGTTGATAGCTGACCGCTGATTGCCGACAGCTGATATGCTTCGTTCACTTTTCGGAGACGGGGTACACTTTTACAACGTTGCGCACCGCGGCTTTTCCGCGAACGCGCCGGAAAACACCTTAGCCTCGTTCGCTCTTGCCGTTAACGAGGGTGCTAACATGCTCGAGCTAGATGTCATGCTCACCGGTGATGGCCAGCCGATTGTGTTCCATGATTACAGGCTGGGGAGGACAACAAATGGGTCCGGTCTTGTAAGCCGGTTAACATCCTCGCGTATCCGTTCGCTCGATGCCGGAATCTGGTTCGGCGACAAATTCGAGGGAGAAAGAGTCCCACTTCTTGACGAAGTCCTCGATCTGGCGAAGGGGAAAGTGAGATTGAATATTGAGCTAAAGCACAGGCGACGAGATGGCGTCAACCTTCTTGTCGAGAAGTGCTTGAAAGCGGTGGAGCGCCATCGTATGAGTGACGACGTGATTTTTTCTTCCTTCAATCTCGAGGCGCTGAGAGTCCTGCATTACAATAAATCGCATATCCGCTTCGCTCCTCTCTACAGGCACAATCTCGTCCCAACTCCGCGTTCGTTTCCTCTTCGGTACGGCGCGCAGGGCGTTGTGCTGAACCACCATTTCCTTAACGGCACTGCCGTCCGGCGATTCCATGACCTTGGGCTGACTGTGTTTGTCTATACCGTCAACGGAAGACGGCGCATAGAGAAGATGATTGAAATGGGAGTCGATGGGGTAATCTCAGATAACCCGGCAGAGGTTGCTTCGATCGCGGCCAAGGTTGCGAGCTGACCCTATTTTCTTCTCGAGAAATGCTGATATGAAACGAAGTCCGAATGTGTTTCGGCCGTCCCCTCTTTCCGTTTCACCGTGACTTTCGGCTCGCCCGCCTCTATCCTGCCGATCGGTCTGATGTAACCTTCAAGTGAATAGAGTTTTGGGAAATCGTTTTCAGCGATCGTAAAAAGAAGCTCGTAATCTTCACCGCCGCGAAGCGCGTAGGCAAGCGGCTCCTCATTGAACTCTTCTGCCGTCCGCCTCGTGATTGGATCGATAGGTATGAACTCCTCGTCGAGGACGGCGGATACTCCGCTTGATTTGCAGATGTGAAGCATGTCCGAGATGAGTCCGTCGCTCACGTCGATCATCGAGTGCACGTGAATTTTCTCGCTGATGTTCCTGGATAGTTCAACCCGCGGTTCCGGTATCAGGTGTTTCTGCAGGACCGAATCGTAGCCTTCGAAGTTTGGTGTGAAGTCGGCGGGCTGGCCCGCTTCGACATATTTCTTCTTCTCTCTCTGGAGGATCCTCAAGCCCGCGTGAGACCGTCCGAGATCACCCGTAACGCAGACCACATCGCCTGGCGTCGCGCCGCTGCGTGTCGCCAGTCTTTCTGGTTCCACCTCGCCGGTCAGCGTGACGTTTACGATCAGCCCCACAGGAGAAGCGGATGTGTCGCCTCCCGCAACCACGCAGCCGAATCTTCCTAATTCATTAGTGAGCGAATCGTAGAACTCCTCCATCATCTCAACGCTGATGTTCGAGTGTATCCCGAGCGATACGAATGCGGCTGTCGGCACGGCGGACATCGCCGCGATGTCGCTAAGATTCGAGGCTGCCGCCTTCTGTCCCAGGTGTCTCATCGAGGTGTATGAAGAGTCGAAGTGAACGTTCTGGATCAGTATGTCGGTGGTGACGACAGACAAGTTGCCGGGGGTCGGTTTAATAACGGCCGCGTCGTCGCCGATCGTCTGAAGCACTTTCGAATTGGCAAACCGCGAAGCGAGTGAATTGAACTTCTCTATAAGTCCAAACTCGCCGACGGATGAAATTTGGGTAAACTTTATGTCCACATTTGCTCCGTGAAGAAAATAGCGAATGAAGTACGTAAATCAAATTCTTCTGCTCGTCAGCGAACCGAAGCCGATCTCGCGTCTCCTGATTTTATAAGGAGAAACCAAATGATCTCGCTAATTACACCCGAGAGTCATCAACTCTTTCCCGTGATTTCGTCTCTTTGCATTTCTTCCACCTTCTTCTCGATTACGTCCGCCAACTCCTGAAATTCAAACGGCTTCGTCAGTACAACGCACCCCGTACTTCTCAGGAAGCGGCTCATCTCCAAATCGATCCCGCTGCCGGTCATGAAGATAAATCTTTTCGAGTATGAAGGAGTCGCCGCCACCTTCCTTCTGTAAAGTTCATCTCCGTCGATCTTCGGCATGTGAATGTCTGAGACTACTATGTCCGGCTTGAAGGACTCAATGATTGACAATGCCTCCCAGCCGTCGTTGGCCGAAGCGACTTCAAATCCCATCTCCCTTATGAAATCCGCCACCAGCCTCGCTATGTCCTCTTCGTCGTCGACGATGAGTATTTTTTTTGCTTTGCTCTGCCCGCGTTTTTTCATCTTCCCCTCGAATGATCAATGATCGATTGTATTTAATGCCGAGAGTTCTCAGGGGTTACTTATCCGCCTGATCCTCCCGTCCATTCTTATCGATACCGATTACGACAGAGTCGGTCGGGAATCCGAATCCAATTCTCTTCATTGTTGTCAGAGCCTCCGTTCGAGATGAACATTTGCCTAATTCTTGCAAAAGGCAATCAGATGACTGCCAATCCCTTACCATTGCTGGTAAGGGATGGAACGGGCTCTCCGTAAGATGTGAAATTCAATTAGTGGTTGAGATAACTCACATGCCAGAAGGAATATACCGTAGGAATGCGATTGAATGCAACATATTCCTCCAGTGAGCATCAAATAGTAACTTGGTCGATTTTGTGTTAGGCGGTTGGTTTTTGATGGAATCGATGCAATTTGAAGCGAATTCCATTCCTTCCGTCCCCATTCAGCAGTCTCCATGCGCCTAAACTGTCGTTTCTGTGGCAATTTCGCTGCTTTGAAGATTGGGCGTTCAAGAGTTATATTGACAAGCCTGTGAGACCCACGGCTTTTGGAGACAGACCCGCACGTACCATAGCGGGTAGATGGCGAAATTGGCAGACGCGCTAGCCTTAGGAGCTAGTGGGGAAACCCGTGGGGGTTCGAGTCCCCCTCTACCCACATTTGTTGGTGCGTAACGCGGTTGACGCTTCTTTTGAGCAGAATCTGACCCCACGTCCGCTGGAAAACGCATTTGTCGCCGGAGTGTGGATTACGAATGACTCGGGCGGCTCATCCGCCAAGGTTTTTGGCCGCACGGCACAAGGAGTTCTTTAGGCACGAAAATATGAAAACCGAAGAACCTATTCGGGAAAGGAAAGAAAGTGGATTATAAGATCATAGACCTTGGTGGACTGAAAAAACAGCTCGAGGTCACTGCAACGGTTGAAGATAACTTTGTCAAAGATAAATTCGATTCGGCCTATATGGACTTTCAAAAGAAGGCAGCCGTTCCCGGGTTCAGGAAGGGGAAAACCCCGATAGAGATCGTGAAGAAGAGGTATGGCGAGGAGATCGAGGCGGATTCCATCCCCGACATCGTGAACGAGATTGTCAAAGACATTTTTGAAAAAGAGAATACTAAAATCGCCGGAGTCGTGGACTACAATCTCGATATCCGGAAGACCGGTGAGCCCCTGCATTTCCTTCTCACATACGAAGTGGTCCCGGAAATCGAACCGAAAGACTATCTCGACATGAAGCTCGAGCGGGCGATGTACAGAATACTTCCCGAGACTGTCGATCACGAGCTATTTCATATACGCGAGTCAAACGCGGAGCTGGCCGAGACTGAAACGCTCGAGGATGAAAAGGGAGTAGCGACGGTAGACCTCCAGGTCATAGACGCGCAAGGGGTGCCAATGATAGGCCAGCGGCGTGAGAATTATAAGATAGACTTGAGAAGCAAGGCACCCGAGCTAAGTGAGATACGTGAACGTCTGCTGAAAGCGAAGGCAGGCGACGAGTTCAATCTGGAACTCGAGACGTTCGATAAAGCGGGGCAGGCGTCTGGCAAAAAGCCATTTAAGGTACAGGTAAAGAAGCTGGAAAAATTTGTGATGCCTGAGTTGACTGACGAATTTGCTAAGAAAGTCTCAGGCGGAAAAATGGAGACGCTGGATGCCCTGAAGAAGGACATCGAAAGGGAACTCGAGCATTATTATGAAGAGAAGGCTGAAGAAGAGCTTCGTGACAAGATCGCCGAAGAGCTTCTGAAGAAGAATGAATTCGAAGTCCCGGAGAGCATGGTAGACGAATACCTGAACGATCTGATCGAAGAATTGAAAAAGGAATCGAACAACAAGGATGTCGATGCGGACTTCGTTAAGGAGCGGTACAGGGAACCCTCCGTCAGAGCGGTGAAATGGAATCTTCTCGCCGCCGCGATAATTCAAAAAGAAAATCTGAAGGTTGACGATGCCGTGCTCGAACGGACGGCGGACGACGAAGCTTCGAAGTACAGACTCGATAAGTCGAAGTTGATCGATTTCTATAAGAGTTCAAGCGACGTGAAGAATAAATTGCTTTTCAATGAAATGTTCAATTTCATAGTCGACAAAGCTGACGTGAAAATAGTTGAAAAAACACCGACTCACGAACACGAGGATTGAAAAATGCTAGCTGACAACCTGAATAACACGCTTCCCGAAGGCGGACAAAAAGAGAATCCGCTGTTTGAAATCTATAATCAGTTGACTATACCGTATGTTATAGAGCAAACCGGCAGGGGAGAACGAGCCTATGATATTTACTCGAGGTTGCTGAGAGAAAGGATTATCTTCATCGGGACCGCGATAGACGATACGGTCGCGAGTCTGGTGATTGCTCAGCTTTTGTTCCTCGAAAGCGAAGATCCCAATAAGGATATCAATATTTACATCAACAGCCCTGGCGGGAGTGTCTCTGCCGGCCTTGCGGTTTACGACACGATGCAATATGTGAGGCCGGATATTGCCACTACATGCGTGGGACTTGCGGCAAGCATGGGCGCGGTTCTTCTGGCAGGCGGAGCTTCAGGCAAGAGGACTTCGCTTCCAAACGCGAGAATCATGATCCACCAGCCGTGGGGCGGTTTCCAAGGGACTGCCGCCGATATCAGCATCCAGGCGGAAGAGGTAATTAAGACCAAGAAACGGTTGAACGAGATTCTGTCGCATCATTCCGGCAAGGATCTCTCTCAAATTGAAAAAGACACGGACAGGGACTATTTTATGTCAGCCGAAGAGGCGGTGAAATACGGTCTCATTGATAACGTTCTCATAAAAAGAGAAGCTAAAAAGAAGTGAACCTAATTTGGAGTCAATACGAATTATATGAGCAGTTTGCTATTGCTTGTTCTGCTCGTCTTTATTGTCCTGTTCGCGATATCGGTTCCTACAGTGATCGCGGACCTGAAAAACCAACGACAAAAGAATATCAAGAAGGAATATTAATAGTTAATGAGTAAACAGCATCAAGAGGAGATGCGATGCTCCTTTTGCGGACGCGAAGCCAAGGAAGTCAAGAGTCTTGTAGCCGGACCGGGTGATGTCTACATCTGCGACATTTGCGTCGAACATTCGGTTGAAATACTAAGAAGCAACATTCCGGCTTACAAGCAGCATTCGGAGGACTATTCCGAGAAAGCCCCTCTGACGCCGGTGGAGATCAAGACCGCGCTGGACGAATATGTGATCGGACAGGAGCACGCTAAGAAGATCCTTTCGGTAGCTGTTTACAACCACTACAAACGAATTTCTCTTCCGCACGGCCTCGACGCGGAAGATGACACCGAGGTCGAAAAAAGCAACATCCTCCTGATCGGTCCGACAGGCACGGGGAAAACGCTCCTCGCGCAGACTCTCGCCAAAATACTTAACGTCCCGTTCGCAATCGCCGATGCCACTACTCTGACAGAGGCTGGCTATGTCGGCGACGATGTGGAAACCATACTTGTTCACCTTCTCCAGAACACCGACTACGACGTCGCGCGGGCTGAGAGAGGGATCGTCTATGTCGATGAGATCGACAAGATCGCGAGGAAGAGTGACACGCCATCCATTACGAGAGATGTGTCGGGCGAAGGAGTACAGCAGGCCCTTCTTAAAATACTCGAGGGGACAACAGCCGGGGTGCCTCCCCGCGGAGGGAGAAAGCATCCTGAGCAGCCTCTAATAAACGTGAACACGAGAAACATACTTTTTATCTGCGGCGGAGCTTTCGAGGGGATTGAGAAGATCATATCGAGGCGTGTAAGCAAGAATCCGATTGGATTCGGTGCGGAGATCCACTCAGTCAAAGACGACACGGTCAGCGAGATTCTTCCGCTTGTCCAGCCTGATGACCTGCTGAAGTTCGGTCTCATCCCAGAATTCATAGGAAGGCTCCCTGTCGTAACGACGCTTCATACCTTAAGCGAAGAAGCGATGAAGGACATCCTGACGCTTCCTAAGAATGCTCTGGTGAAACAGTATAAGAAGCTCTTCAAACTTGAGGATGTGGATCTGGATTTTGAGGACGACGCGCTGAAGGCCATCGTCAGGAAGGCTGTCGAGCGCGGAACCGGTGCCCGCGGCCTGAGGTCCATCCTTGAGGAAAAGATGCTTGATATTATGTACAACCTACCGTCGCGTTCCGACGTAGCGAAGTGCGTGATAACGGAGGATGTTATCGCTTCCGGCAGCGAACCTCTCTTCCTCACCAAGAGGAAACAGGCTACCGCCTGACCTAATTCCCCACCAATCCCGCGAAAACTCTCATCTGTAGCTGTGGCTGTCTGTCGCTAGTCGTATGTACCACTATGTATCCGTCTATATCCCTTAAGTTCGTTGGGTGAAGGTAAATCTCAAGGTTCGCGAAATCTCCCGGCTTCAGAAGTACCTTGTTCAGCCGGTATGTCAGCTCCTTTGACGGAAGATCTACCTTTGTGATGCGCATTTCCTTGTCCGTCGTGTTCGATAGGTCGATCTCCGTACTGTCAACTTTGCCAACTCTGGCGTTATTGAAAAGGACATAGCTCGGAGTAGGCTGCAGCGCGTAGGCGACGTACCCAGTCATCTTTACCGTGATCAGGGGGAATTTTTTGTCAGAGTTTGAAATGTATATGTACTTTGTCACGTCTCCGATATAGCCGGTTGGATTGAACTGAATTCTAACGTCCGTCTTCTCGCCCGGCGCAAGGGCGCTTGTAGCGACGATAGCCGCGGTACAGCCGCAGCTCGTTGTCACGCTACTTATTTTGATGCTATCCGAGCCGACATTTTTCACCGTTATTACTTTGTACACCATTGCGCCGGTTTGAAAAATCTTCCCGAAGCTGATCTCGTTTCCTTGGATCACCGATAATTGGGCTTTTGATTTAGTCGCTCCGCCCAAAACGATAGCGGCAGCCGCGAAATAAAAGAAGATTTGTCGTCTCATTTTCTCTTTCCTCTGAATAGCTCCAGTAATTCCTTATCAAGTTTTCCTGTCGATACCGGCTTTTCGTCGTCGACTTGAGTTCTCTTGGCAGGCTTGTCTTTTCCGCGAACCATTGATAGGAATTCACGGCTTCTAACGGTTGCAGCGCCGCACTCTTTCGCGTACGCCAGGATTGAAAGATCGTTGCTTACTACAGTCATGGAGCGTCTCCGCGTTGACTTTCCGACCTCTTTCTTAATCCAATCATCTGCGGTCTCACTTGCAGAAGTGAAGCGGACGACGAGTCTTGGACCCTCATGGGAAGAAGAAGGAGCGAAACGTCCGTCAAAAACCAGAGTAACATCGTCCTTTGATAAACGCCACGAACTAGAGATCGCTGAAACTAACTCCCGGCGCGCCGCATCGCCATCGATTTTCATCAATTGTGACATTCTCTGATCGCATAGCAAGACATTATAAGCATCCACAATCCAACGCATGTAAAAATATAAGGGGCCCCCAAGGATACTTCAACTAAAACAAGCCATTTGCAGGCTCTTGGCGAGTGATTCGCTTTTTGCGAACGGCCTTTGCGGATTGCGACAATTATGCTGGCTCAATGCGTGGATTCGCGCTGATTTCGCGGAAAAGTTTTGGCACGGTTTTGGATACGTATATATCAGTTACACAATAGAGTTTGGTCCTTTAAAAAGTTTGAAGATCTAGGGCGGTTGGAAGCGAGCCACAAAAGAGTTTGAGAGTTTTTAGAGTTGCATACCCGCAAACAGCCCCCTGACATGGGAAGAAGATCTTGCCGCTTAGTTATCCCACGCTGCCACAAATCGCGAAGCACGACTCGCATGCCCTAATGCAGCCTCCTAATTTAGCGGTCAAACCCCAAGTAAAGATTCTTCTTCCCGCTGCGGAAAACAGGCACTCCTGCCCGGGAGTGCCTCGTTTTTTATTCAGAGGTAGCATGGCGGAATGGCGAAGCGGAGATGTAGTCATGTTACTATATAAATCTAAGGAATTAGGTTTTTGTTTACGGCGGTACAAAATAATAAAAAATTGCTTAAGACAAGAGAACAGCTCGACTTATTGTTTGGGAGCCTAATCGGCGCGACAGTAATAGCCATAATTGCTACTTCCGCGAGTCACTTGATTCATGCCGGTGATATCGGTTTCGAGAGAGTGCTTATCGGTGGTGTTTCGGGAGGAGTAGGAGGCGTGGTTGGCCTGTTCATCATTAGCGAGATTGTAGATCGCAAGTGGCTTACGGCCGTTCTAGTTTCGGCCGCAGTCGGTATTTTGGATGGGCTTCTGGTAGGTGTTGCCGTCGCACTATTCCCGTCCATGTTTTGAAGTAGTACAATATGTGATGCTTAAGAACCTTTTTTAATTTTTTCCACTCTTCTCAGATTCTTCTTGACAAAAACTCCAACCCTTTTTAACTTCCTCAGGTCATTTGCGTGGATAACCACGTCAAGAAAGGCCCTTTTTGCCTTGCAGTAGATAGTGGATGCGAGGTAATACTATTTGAGGAATACAAAAAAACCGATGCAGAGACTATACTATTACTCAAGAACCGACCTAAGCTACAAGGCCATCGGGGGAGGTAAGATATCAGCTTTGATTGCTTCCTTGGTGGTTGTCTCATCGTTTCTAACGATGTTGTCGGGATACCTGGGATTGGATTTATTAGGACTTAGGAATTTGAGAGCTGATAGCATGGCCAGAGAGAATTCGGTTTTGAGAGCACAACTGGCCTCGCTGAACCGTCGTCTGGAGTCTTTTAATGTGACGATGAAGGGCTTGGCTGAAAGTGATGGACAATTAAGAACGGCAGTCAATCTGCCTGTACTTTCCGCCGATGCGCGTAAAGCTTCTATCGGCGGTGTCGCTGAAAATACAGATTTCGGAATATCGGCTGAGTCAAATAAGGTGTTGTCCAAGGCCTCAAAGGCGTTGGACGCACTGGGCAGGGAAGCAACTCTGCAGGTGCAAAGTTACGCCGATATTCTCCATAAGTATAAGGATAACCAGCAGCTGTTTGCGCATATCCCCGCGATCGACCCGATAAAAGGTGGAGTGATCTCCGATGGTTTCGGTGTCAGGTATCACCCGATACTTCATATGAAGCTTATGCATGAAGGGATCGACCTCATAGCCGATGTCGGAACTCCTGTCCATGCGACTGGTAACGGTGTTGTAAGTTATGTCGGCCAGCGTGGCGGGTACGGAAACGTGGTAGAGATTGATAACGGATTCGGTTACTCGACCTTGTTCGGGCATCTCGAAAAGGCGCTTGTCAAAGAAGGACAGAACGTGAAGCGCGGTCAGGTCATTGCTCTGAGCGGAAACTCGGGACTGTCGACTGGTCCGCATCTCCATTATGAAGTGATAAAGAACGGTGTCCGCGTGAACCCTTCGGCTTATTTCTTCAATGGGCGTGAGTACAACGGTGCTGGATTCTACAGCGAACTTGCAGAGAAATGAAATCGTTGTTTTAAAGTTGAAGATGCAAGGCGCTATGCGCCGTGGAAAGAAAGGAGGTATATGATATGATATGGACGCCAGAGCTCGCTACGTACCTCGAAGACGCTCCTTGGCCTGCAACGAAGGATGAGCTTATCGACTATGCGGTAAGAACCGGAGCGCCAATAGAGGTTGTTGAGAATCTTCGTGAGCTCGAAGACACGGATGAACCTTATGAGAGTATAGAGGAAATTTGGCCGGACTATCCGAGTGACGAAGATTTCTTTTACGAAGACGAGGGCGAGTATTAATTAAGCTTATTTTTTCGTCTCAACCCGGTTGAATTCTCGAATCCAGCCGGGTTTTTTTGTATCTTTATTTAATACCAGATGAAGCTACTCCGTTTTTTGCTCCTCGGTCTTCTCGTCGTCTCGACGGCGTATGCGCAAGATAACTTCATAGTTAATTCCATAAGATTCGAGGGAAACAAGTCTTTCTCGAGTGATAACCTGCGAAAGATCATGCTTACCAGACAGTCGCCCGCGGCGATCTGGAGATTCTTGTATCGATTTGGACATCTCGTAGGGGACTCCGCGCAGTACTACGACCCTTTCATCCTGAAAGCCGACCTTCAGCGCATCAGGTATTTCTATCGCGACAACGGTTTCGTCTTCGTTAATGTCGATAGCACGTTAGACTTCAATCCGAAGAAACAAAGCGTCAACATAACTATCAATATCAAGGAAGGTCCACCCGCTTACATTACGTCAATTAGATACCATGGCATATCCGACACGACTGAGCAGTTTGTAGCGCTCCTTCATAAGAAACCTTACATAGAAGTCGGGGAAAGGTATTCGGCGAAGGGAGTCGACGACGAAGTACAGCGCGTGCTGATGCTCCTCCAAGACAACGGCTACGCCTATGCAAAAAAGGACAGTTCGGTTGTGACTTTCAGCGCTCCAGCCGATACTGTGCCGACCCGAATAGACCTTTATTTCTACTCCGGCAAACAATACAAATGGGGACACGTCGCGGTTGTTCCGATGGACAGCGGAAAGGTAAAATTTGACAAGAAGATTGTTCTAAGGGAGATGTTGTTTGAGCCGGGGCAATTATACAGCGCTTCCAGGAAAGCCGAGAGCGAACAGAGGCTCTATTCGCTCAACATGTTTGAGTATGCCAGGATAAACACCCCCGCGAGTCCGCCTCAGACAGACTCGATATCGGGGCACATCAACCTCAGACCGAGACCGACGCATGAAATTACGCCTGAACTCCTCGTCGATGACGAAAATAACGCTTTCAACTTCGGCGGTGGTCTCGGTTACTTGCATCGGAACTTTCTAGGCGATGCCCGCCTTCTCAGCATCAACACAAGTCTCCTACTGCAGTCCTTCCAGCTTGTGACATTCAGCCCGAAGGCTCTTAGTGATACAGTGACGGTCGGGAGGATCAACGCGACTGCCCAGCTAACGCAGCCGTATTTCCTTTCAAACGCGACAAGCCTTTCCTGGGGTATCTCGTTTCTCGTGGATAAGGAGAAGCCTTATCTCCAACTCGTCCTGAGAAACAGGGTTCGGGTCAGCGACAGAGTCGCTCAGTTTACAACTGCCTATCTCGATTGGGATATTGAGCGGGCGAAGGTTGATTCTCTACAGGCGATAAATATACCCGCCGGACTCGAGACGCCGCAGTTCAACTCGATACTTTCATTCACGATACAGCGGGATAAGACAAACGACCCTTTCTCTCCCACAAAGGGTTTTTTCAACATGCTCACCCTCGAAGAGGGTGGCGTGCTGCCGAATCTCATACATTCAATATTCAGAAACTCTGATTTCCCTTACGCGCAGTATTGGAAAGTCGTTACCATGGGAAAGTGGTTCTTCTCGTTGGAAAGTGGTGGGACCAATGTCTTTGCGATGAAAGCAAAGGTCGGCTATGCGCAGGAGTACGGTACATTTCAACAGGATTCGACCGGCCCGATACCGCTTAACTATAGGTTCTTTGCGGGAGGTTCGGGAAGCATCAGGGGTTGGCGTACACGAGAGCTTGGAGAAGGGCTGATCCCACAATTTGGCGGCAACATGCTTGTCGAGTCAAACTTTGAAGACAGGTTCCACCTCATTGGAGATTTCGGAGGCGTTTACTTCGTCGATGCTGGAAATCTATGGAACTCATACAAACAGATCACTCTTCCGACCATCGCTGTAGCGACCGGATTCGGTTTGCGATATGGCACGTTCTTCGGCCCGCTCAGGGTTGATTTCGGTTTCAGGCTTTACGATCCGGGAGCTCCACCGGGCCATCGCTTCATGTGGCAAAAGTCGGGATCCGAACTCTTGCGCGAGATGGTGGTACACTTCGGAATATTGCAGGCATTCTGATGAGTTGGGATAGAGTAATAGGTCAGAACAGGGTTAAGAACCTCCTGAGGCAGATACTTGCCTCGGGCAGATTGCCGGGCGCTTTTCTATTCGAGGGACCGGATGGCGTTGGTAAAGACGCGATGGCAATCGAGCTGGCAAAGACGCTCAACTGTGAGAGGGGCGGGGGCGAACCGTGCGAAGATTGCGCATCTTGCAGGCAGGCCAACGTCCTGCAGCATCCCAACATTCATCTTGTATTCCCGCTTCCGAGGGGGGAGAGCGAAACGAAGGATGACGGTCCGTTGGACAGACTTGACGAAAAGAGCATGAAGAATGTCAGAGAAGAAATCGCGCTGAAGTCGCAGGACCCTTACCACAGGATTTCCGTCCCTCGAGCACAAGTGATCAAAATAAGCAGCATTAGGGAAGTCATCAGGGAAGACTCGTTATCGTTATACCAGCATGGGAAACGTGTCGTAATCGTTATGCAGGCCGACGAGGTTGGAAATGAGTCGGCAAACGCGCTGCTCAAAGTCTTGGAGGAGCCTAATCAGGGAACGGTGTTTATTCTTACGACGAGCAAGCGGAGCGCCCTCCTCCCAACAATCGTATCGCGATGTCAATCGATCAGGTTTGATCTTCTGTCTGAGGAGGAGATCGCGAACGCGCTGATCAGCCGGCATTCGCTGGCGGCTCCAGATGCCAAACTGAAGGCGAGACTGGCTGCCGGTTCATTCAGCAGGGCTGTCGAGCTGCTGGAGACCGACACCATGGAGATACGAGATGACGCGCTGAACATGCTTAGGGATGTGGCGGTAAGGAATTATGCCCAGATATCGATACGTGCCAAGAGAGCTCTGGAGTCGAAAGATTTGCCGAGACTGGAAACCCTTCTGAAGATGCTCCAGATTTGGTTGCGAGATGCCGCAGTCGTCCATTTTGGCACAAAAGAGCAGGTTATCAATCAGGATAAGGTAGACACGCTTGAAAAGATGGCATCAAGTTTCGATGCCGGCCATCTTGTCGAAGCGGCGAATAGCGTCGACGAGTCAATAAGGCAGCTCTATGGAAATGTGAATTTAGGACTCCTTTTCGTAAATTTACTTCTGAACTTGAGCGGGTTGCTGAACAAGAAAAAAGAGGCTCGGGATGTCTGATGATTTCGGAGATTTTGAGGGGCTTGCAGGGCTTGAAGATAGAGACTTTGAACTTGCTGTCGAAGAAATAGAGTCGTCAGCCCTTTCTGATTATACAGGTCCTTGTGGCAGTTGCGCGAACTGCGCGACTGGATCGCGAGCAGTAGGAGCGGAGCTTGAGAACTCGGAAGCTGCGCTTGACATCGGAGAAGTGAGATTCAAAGCCAATAGAGGCGGTTACTACGTAAACCAAACGGGTGTGGCGCTCCGTACGGGGGCATCCGTGGTCGTGGAAGCCGAGAGAGGCGTCGATTTCGGAAAACTTGTTGCCACCGGCGAGCTCGCCAGGGAAAAACGGCGATCTAGAGGAATGGTCGGTCAGCCGATGCGGAAGGTTATCAGGAGCGCTACTGAGAAAGACCTCGAGCAGGCTGAGGAGAATAGGAAGACAGAGGAGTCGGCGGCTTCGGTTTTTGTTGAGAAGTGCTCCAAACATAATCTCGCCATGAAGCTTGCTGGAGTTGAATATCAGTTCGACAGGGCAAGACTTACTTTCTTTTTCACTGCTGACAGCAGAGTTGACTTCAGAGCGCTTGTGCGCGACCTGGCCAGCGTGTACAGGACGAGAATCGAACTGCGTCAGATCGGTGCCAGGGACGAGGCAAAGAAGGTAGGCGGTCTCGGGATCTGCGGGCGCGAGGTATGCTGCACAACATGGATGTCACAGATAAAGAGGGTCAACCTTGATCACGCTCGGGCGCAGAGTCTCTCGCTCAACCCTTCTCGGCTCGCCGGCGCGTGTGGGAGACTAAAGTGCTGCATCCTTTTCGAGATGCAAAACTATCTCGATACCGCGAAACATTTCCCGGCGCTGAATTCGAAAGTCGTCACCGCAAAGGGCGAAGGTCTGATAGAGAAAATTGATATTTTTAATGAGCGCATATATCTCAGGTACCAGAATTCCAGTACTGTGGAACCGATGAGTTTAGCTGAGATAAAGAAGTACCAGAATTTGCCCGGAAACGAGCGGGCACAAAACTACAAACGGTGAACTATTGTCAAAAGCATCTCCCGAACACTCTAAGTTTTCCCGCACTCTTGTCACGGCGGCCCTTCCTTACGCTAACGGGCCGCTTCACCTCGGCCACCTTGCCGGCGCTTACTTGCCGGCCGATATTTATGTCCGATACCTTCGCCTGAAGGGCGAAGACGTCGTTTTTATCTGTGGCTCTGACGAGCACGGCGTCGCCGTGACGATATCCGCCGAAAAGGAACATGTCTCCCCTCAGCAGATAGTCGACCGGTACCACGCGATCAATAAGGCGAGCTTCGAAAAATTCGGGATGAGCTTCGACAACTATTCCCGCACTACTCTTCCCGTACATCACCAGACAGGCCAGGAATTTTTTCTCGAACTTTACAGGCAGGACATACTCGTCGAGAAGAGTGAGAAGCAGCTATACTGCGAAAAAGACAGGATGTTTCTGGCGGACAGGTACGTCGAAGGGACCTGCCCGGTATGCGGAAATTCGGACGCGCGCGGCGATCAATGCGAGAACTGCGGAACGTGGCTCGAACAGACGCAGCTGATCAACCCGAAGTGCAAGATCTGCGGCACGACTCCGGTAGTTCGTGAGACGAAGCACTGGTATCTTCCTCTGGGAAGATTCCAGAAGGAGCTTGAAGATTATGTCAACTCAAAGAAGTGGAAAGAAAACGTCAGAGGGTATGTCGACAGCTGGCTGAAAGAAGGTCTCGATGACCGTGCCATAACGCGCGACCTCCACTGGGGAATACCTGTCCCGTTGCAGGGATATGAGAACAAGGTCATCTATGTATGGTTCGAGGCCGTCCTCGGATATATCTCGTCCACTAAAGAGCTTTCCCAGAAGCGCGGTGATCCAAGCCTTTGGAAGAAATACTGGCAGGATGAAGCGACGCGTTACATCGCTTTCATCGGCAAGGATAATATTGTCTTTCATACACTCATATTCCCGGCGATCTTGATGGCATGGAACAAGGGGGGGAAATCACGTTACATCCTTCCGGACGCTGTTCCCGCCAACGAATTCCTGAACTTTGAAGGAAAGAAATTTTCAAAGAGTCGCGGATGGGGAATCGATCTCCAGGACTTCATCGATATTTTCCCGCCCGACACGCTTCGATATGCATTGGCGTTGAACCTGCCGGAGTCGCGCGACTCTGATTTTTACTGGAAAGATTTTCAGGCTCGCGTCAACAACGAGCTTGCCGACACGCTCGGCAATTTCGTTAACCGGACGCTCCAGTTCATCCAGCGATATTACGAGGGGAAGGTTCCGCCTCGCGGAGAACTGAACGCCCTGGACAAGTGGGCCGTCAGTCAAATGGAGGAAACCCCTGGAAGGGTGGCCGGCCAGTTTGAAAACTTCAAATTCCGGGACGGAGTTGTCGACGCAATGTCGCTTGCGCGGGCCGCGAACAAGTACTTCAACGACTCGGAGCCATGGAAGACCCGCAAGGACAATCCGGAGCAATGCGCCACGACGGTAAATATTTGCGCGCAATTGACAAGGTCACTGGCAGTTATCCTTTCTCCCGTCATTCCTTTCGCGGCCGAAGAAATATGGAAAATGCTCCGGCTCGAAGGAACTGCCGCGCAGTCCGGATGGAATACCGCCGCCGAAATGAAAGTGGAATCAGGAACAGAGATCGGCCATCTGAATATACTTTTTACAAAAATCGAGGATTCGACAATCGAAGAGCAAATAAAGAAAACAGCAAGCGGCGAATCCGCCGAACAGCCCGCAGCTACTCAGGCAACCGCGCCCATCAAGGCGCAGATTTCCATTGACGATTTCAGAAAGGTTGACCTGAGAGTCGCGAAAGTAATCAACTGCGAGAAGGTTCCCAAATCGGAGAAACTCTTGAGGATCGAAGTGCAGGTAGGTGAAGACAAGAGGCAGATAGTAGCGGGTATATCTAAGCATTACAAGCCCGAGGACCTAATCGGAAAGAGCGTAATAATAGTCGCAAACCTGGCGCCCGCTAAGTTGATGGGGCTCGAATCGAACGGTATGCTCCTCGCCGCCTCCACGGACGACGGAAAACTTGCCGTTCTAACTACAGCATCCGATATCGACAGCGGAAGCATAATCAGGTAATTGGGACCGTTCACACTCACGTGTGTTTTCAACCGCAAGTCGGCAGAATGATTTACAACCGGAGGTCTGGATGAAGCGCAACGTCAGCCGCCCGCGAATTGTCGTGGCCAGGCGAATCCCTAAGAATGGGATAGATATTCTCGGGGAGCACTTCAAGTTAGATATTAATAATTCAGACAGAGATCTATCGAGGCGCGAGCTACTTGAAAAACTCGACGGAGCGTTCGGTATGATCTCCATGATGGCAAACAAATTTGACTACGATCTAATTTCTACGCTTCGAACGGTGAGGGTGATTTCGAATTACGCCGTCGGATTCAATAATATCGATGTTGCAGCGGCCACGGAGAAAGGCATTGTTGTTACAAATACGCCCGGCGTGCTGACCGACGCAACTGCTGATCTCGCGTTTGGGCTTTTGCTGGCGGCGGCGAGGCACATCACTGAAGGTGATCGCCTAGTACGAGCGCGTAAGTTCAAGGGATGGGCACCGATGCTTATGCTCGGTAACGATATATCAGGAAAGACAATTGGAATAATCGGGGCAGGAAGGATCGGAGCTGCCGTCGCCGCTCGTGCTCGCGGGTTCGGGATGAGGATCCTCTACAGTTCGCACAGAAGAAACCCGGATATAGATGCGGTCGGCGGAACACCCGCCGAATTAACTCGACTCCTGGAAGAGTCCGATTTCGTCAGTCTAAATGTCCCGTTGACAGATGAAACTCGTGGGATGATAGGGAAGCGGGAGTTCGCAAAGATGAAGCCTACCGCCGTCCTTGTGAATACTGCCCGCGGCGAAGTGGTCGAAGAAGACGCGCTTATCTCCGCCTTGAAGAAGCATAGAATTGCTGGTGCAGGGCTCGATGTTTACGTCAACGAGCCCAAAATAAACCCTGAGTTTCTGAAGCTGGACAATGTCGTCCTCGCGCCTCATCTCGGGAGCGCAACAATCGAAACGCGCGCGAAGATGTCCGAGCTTGCCGCACTGAACGCAATTGCAGTTCTGAAGGGTGAACGTCCACCAGCGATAGTAAACCCTGCGGCGCTTGAGCAGAATCGCGCGTAGCGTAAGGTTAAGTTTAGATAATGTTGTGGTCTATCCTAAGAAATTAGCTTTCGCGACAACGACGCGGCTTCCGGTAAGGATGTAAATTCTCTTCCCGCTGATTGACACATCGCTGAAGTGCCTGATTTTTGTCCCGAAGATATCATTACCTGAGAACTTCGCGATCAGCGTCCCGTCAAGTTTGAAGAAATAAAGCATATCCGAATCGCAGACTCCGAGTATACCGTCGCCGATGCCTATCCCTGTGGGATTCTTCAGGATGCCGTCGCCGATTGAATTGAGATAATTCCCGAAGTTATCATAAACCGCGACCCGTCCTTTGTCGGAGACGTAGACATCGTCATTCGGACCGATCGAGATCTGCCGCGGCATGGTTAGTGTTCCCTCTCCCTCGCCGTAACCTCCGAAAGTGCGTTCCACGGTAGAAAATGTATTTACCTTGACTATCCTAATGTTCTCATCGTCGCAAATGAAGAGGTCGCCGAGCCTGGAAATCGCCACGCCGGAAGGGTAACCGAACCTCTTCGAGTCATCGTTTGATTGATGTGTGGAGAGTGACGCAACGTTGGCAAGCGTTCTGTCAAACCGCACGATCCTGTTGTTGTTGTAGTCGGCGACATATATCTCCACGCCGTTATCGGCGCATACGTCGTATGGCATATCGAACTGGTAGTCTCCGCTCCCGTATCCGCCGACTTCGCCAGTCGAGTCACCGGATGGATTGAACCTCATAAGCAGGTTGTCCCCGGTATCGGCAACGTAGATTGCGCCGATCGGGTCGACGCTTATCCCCCTCGCGTTACGAAAATGTCCAAAGCTGAACTGCTCCACGAGCGAAGGTGGAGCCTGAAAAGAGGTAAGCAGGACCGAAAGGAGGATGGCCAGTGGAATCTTTGAATAGCGCAGCAACTTATCTGAGTATCGGGACATTCTTATGCCGTTCTTCATTTAGATGAATATTCTTATCGGAAGGAAATCAATCAAGAGCTTGGAACAATGTCAGCGCTGCTGTTCGTGGAGATCGCGGTAGAACCGGGACTCCCCCTCCAGCCGCTCGGTTATGCCGAAATAAACGGAGCGGTAACCGAATTTTTCGCGGATCGCATCGACGCCGTGCAGCAAATCCTCGCGCCGCTCGATTACATGAGAGAAGAGATCGGGCTGTCTGTGTCCTTTACGGATGTTCGTCACGCCGATCCCAATAAGCCGCACCTTCATTCCTTCGAGCCACAGGCTTTTGAAGAGAGAGTACCCAGTCGAAGAAATCTCGAATTCCGAGTCCGTTTCCGAGTCCAGCGTCAGGCTTTTCTGGTACGTCACGAACCTGCGATCCGCGGTGCTGCTTTCCTTCCTGTAACCGAGAAGAGGAGCGCCGTCGGAATAGCGCATTCTTACGTTTACGGTTGATGCTACAAGGCCTTCCATGCGAAGTTCGCCGGCAATTTTCTCGGACAGATAAAAGAATACCGAAGATATGAACTCCATGTCGCTTGTATCGCTTGCGAACGTCGTACTCCGTGAGATGGATTTTGACTCGCGATCCTCCTCCCCGACATCCTTACTTCCTCTACCGTTAGCTGCATCATGGAGGTACATCCCAGTTACACCGAATATCTTCGTAAGAGAGCGTTCGTCTGTCCCGGCGAGACGTCCCACGGTGCGTATGCCAAGAGCCTCGAGTGTTTCGGCGGTCCTTTTGCCGATTCCAGGAATCACCGAGACCGGTAGAGGCGCAAGAAACTCCTTTTCTCTCCCCACCTGTATGATAATGAGTCCGTTTGGCGGGCCGGTGTCATGCCGCTTCTCCAGCTCGGCCCTCGCGATGACCTTTGATCGATCGGAAGCGACCTTCGCGCACACCCTGTTTGACGCGACACCTATCGACACCGTGATCTTTAACTCTTCGAAGACTGCCCTTTTGATCGCCGCGGCCAGCGATCTCGGATCATAATTCCAGAAGTGGAGGCAGCCGTTCGCGTCCAGGAATGCTTCATCGAGGCTGACCGCCCGGACAAGTGGCGAGAAGTTGTGAAGTATTTGAATGAACCGCCGGGAGTATCTTTCATAAGCGCCATAACTCCCTTTCACGAATACCGCGTTCGGCGCGAGGGAATAGGCTCTCGTAAGAGGCATGGCGGTCCTGACGCCGAGAGCCCTCGCTTCGTAGTTTGGACATGAGACGACACCGCGCTGATTGGGAAGTCCGCCCACTACAACGGCTTTGCCCTTCAGTGCGGGACAGAGCGCTTCCTCTACCGAAGCAAAGAACGCATCGATGTCGATGTGAAAAATCGTGGGATAATTATCGCTGTCCATCATTTGCCTCTGGCATCAACAATGGGTAAGAAGAGTCGAATAGGAAGTCTGAAAATACTTCTCTGAAATCCGCCACCTAATCTTTCCGCACTTGCACTTTCTCATCCCGCCTCTCACCTCAGCTTCTTGACGGTAAGTTGACTGTCTAAAAGTCTTAGTACTGCCATTACCTTTCCAATTATCCTGACTGACGACGAGTCCGAGATGATCGGTTCGAAGTCGGGATTCTCAGGTTCAAGAATTATCGTGTCGCCGTCCTGTCTGAACCTTTTGACCGTCGCACTTTCTCCATCAATGAGCGCCGCGACGATGTCGCCGCTCTTAGCTGAAGGTTGTTGCCTGACGAGAACGAGATCCCCATCGAGTATCCCCGCGTCTTTCATGCTGAGCCCCTCAATCATGAGAAGGAAGTTGATCTCTCCTCCTCTGACGAACGAAGGGTCCACTACGAGCGATTCGCCAAGGTTTTCGACGGCAAGTATGGGTTTGCCTGCTGTAATACGGCCCAACACTGGGACGGTGACTCCCCTGTCAACATGGTTGAGTTGAATCCCGCGGCTCTTCAAAGCTTCTCTCTTGATGAACCCCTTTTTCTCTAGAGCCTGCAGGTGTCGTTCGACACCGTGGCTCCATTTGGTCCCAAGGTGGTCTGCTATCTCGCGCATCGTCGGCGGATAACCGTGATGGCTCTGGTGTTTCTCGATGAAGGCGAGGACTTTCTTCTGGCGCTCTGTCAATTCGTTCATGTGCGGCTCCTGATAGTAGACGTATTTCTACTAAATATCTACTGTGGATGGGTAATTGTCAAGCCTGAATCTGAACGAGCGTAGTTCTCTTCTAGGACGGCGAATCTAATCGGGATCGGCGGTTGTTATAGTTGATTAACTTCATTAGATTCAAAATGTTACACCAATCACGGTAGAGAATGGAAACCTTTTCCGAACAACTGAAGAAGCAGCGCGAGGAAAGAAAGATTCGTCTATCCGACGTGGCTGTCCAAACACGAATCAGCATGAAATTCCTGGAAGCCATCGAGAGGGGGAATTTCGAGATCCTCCCGGAGACCTATATAAGAGCCTTCATAAGGGATTATGCCAAGGCCATCGGGCTGGACCCGGATGAGACGATAAAACGTTTCGACGAGCATGTCGAGTCGGTAAAAGCCGCCAGCGACGAGAAGAATGAAGAGGCTCGGGCAAATTCTGCGGGGAGGCAGATAAATCTCTCCACGACGCAGAAGATTGGGTTGGGCGCGGCAGGGATCGTTATACTTGCAATCCTATCCTACCTCGCGTTCTCGCCTGAAAAGAAGGCTTCGGTAACGCGAATAGACTATGGATACGAGAACACCCAGGCGGCGCACCAGAAGAGATTCGATTCCGCCTATTCCGCTGCGAAGGCGCAGGCCGACAGTTCAAGACTGGTCCTGGATGCGGTGGACAGCGTTTGGGTAAACCTCGTCATCGACGACGGCAGGACTTACGACCTCCTCATGAAGCCGGGAACGAAGGCTGCGTTCTGGGGGAAGAAGCAATTCGACATGACAATCGGCAATGCCGGCGGTCTTTTGATTTCATTGAACGGTCATCAATACCCGCCGTTCGGTAAATCGGGGGCCGTGATACGCAACCTCACGATATTGAAAGACGGTACGATCAAGAAGTGAAGCGCGCCTCTTCTCAAAGGGCAGGGAAAGAGATTCAATCCGAAATCGAGAGGCTGCGCAAGGAGATTCGCGACCACGACTACCGGTACTATATCCTCGCCGATCCAACCATAAGCGATTTTGAATATGACCAGCTGATGAAGAAACTCACCGGGCTGGAATCTCAGCACCCCGATCTCATCACGCCAGACTCACCGACTCAGCGTGTCGGCGGGGAACCGACAAAAGAGTTCAGACAGATCCGCCACCCGGCGCCGATGCTGAGTTTAGCCAACACATACAGCGAAGAGGATCTCAGGGATTTCGACAAAAGAGTGCGGAACCTAATCGGTGCCGAAGATTACGACTACGTATCCGAGTTGAAGTTCGACGGCGTGGCGCTGCGGCTTGTTTACGAGGACGGCCTTCTTGCGCTCGCCGCGACACGCGGTGACGGAGAAACAGGCGACGATATAACCGCTAATGTCAGAACTATTCGCAGCGTACCACTGCGACTCAGTTTCGGTCGAGGGGAACCGAGATACAGGAGTATCGAGATCCGCGGTGAGGTCCTCATGAACAGGGAAGGATTTCAAAAAATGAACCGCGAACGTGAGGAGAACGGGGAAAAGACGTTTGCTAACCCGCGAAACGCTACCGCGGGAACGCTGAAGCTCCAGGATCCGAAGGAAGTGGCAAGAAGGCCTCTCAGGTTCTTTTCGTATTACCTCATCTCCGATGAATTGAACATCGACTCGCAATGGGAAAGTCTTCAGATGCTCAGGAAACTCGGGCTGCCTGTAAGCGAGCACGCAAGGCGATGTAAGGACATCAGTCAGGTAGTCGAGACGGCCCGTTACTGGGAAGCGGAGCGGGATAAACTTCCTTTCGAGATCGACGGAAATGTTGTGAAACTTAACAGGATCAGCCAGCAACAGAGGCTTGGCGCTGTTGCCAAGAGTCCGAGGTGGGCGATCGCGTACAAGTTCGCCGCGAGACAAGCCAATACCATTCTCAACGACATTACGGTGCAAGTTGGACGTATTGGAACGGTTACGCCTGTTGCGGAATTGGAGCCTGTCTATCTTGCGGGATCGACGATCAGCAGAGCAACACTGCATAACGAAGATTACATAAGAGAGAAAGATATACGAATCGGCGACACGGTAATCGTCGAGAAAAGCGGCGATGTCATACCTGCGGTTGTCGGGTTTGTACCCGCGAAAAGGCCTACAGGCGCAAAGTCATTCAAGTTCCCGCAGAAGTGTCCTTCGTGCGGGGAACCTATCAGCCGGTTCGAGGGAGAGGCGGCCTACTACTGTGAGAACTATGAATGCCCTTCGCAGGTGCGCGGCCGCATCGAGCATTTCGCTTCGCGACGGGCTATGGACATAGAAGGAATGGGTGAATCGGCGGTCGATCAACTTGTCTCAGCGGGTTTGCTTCGGAGCGTCGCCGAGATTTACGGGCTGGAAAAACGCCGCGAAGAACTCGAGTCGCTCGAGCGCTGGGGGAAAAAGAGTGTCGATAATCTCTTGAAGGCCGTCGATAAAAGCCGGGGCAGGCCGTTCAGCAAGTTACTCTATGGACTTGGCGTCCGTCATGTCGGCGAAAGAACTGCCCAACTTCTAGCGGAGCACTTCGGATCTATGCAGAGATTAATGGATTCTTCCGAAGACGAACTGCAATTCGTTTCAGATATCGGCCCCACGATCGCTGAGAGTGTCCACCGCTTCTTTCAGGACAAGAGATCGAGGGAATTGATTTCTAGACTTCGGGCCGCCGGTTTGCAGTTTGAAGAAGCCGCGAGGTCAAGGGAAGGAAAATTGTCCGGTAAGACTTTTGTAATTACGGGAACTCTTTCTTCTTTCGGAAGGGACGAGGCTAAAGAACTCGTCGAGAACCTCGGCGGAAAAGCAACTGACAGCGTCAGCAAGAAGACCGATTACCTCGTTGTTGGCGAAAATCCGGGCTCGAAATATGACAAGGCCCGAAAACTTAAAATAACTATATTGAACGAAGAAGAATTTCTGAAACTGATTGAAATGAGTAAATGATAAGTATCAAGACATCCCTCGCAATTAAATACGCGTTGCGCCGGACGAGGCTTTCGAAGAAGGCAATCCAGTTTAACGATGCGATTAAATTATCGGAGACCGCTGTTTTTCTGATGCCCCGGATGAGCATGGAGTTTTATCTGGCTAGATCCGTAGTCGAGTCGCTCATGAGGTACTTTCGTCGTGCAGCCATAGTGGTGACGGAAAATATGCGGGAGCTCGCAACTTACAAATCGGAAGTGATCGTCATAACCCAGAGTGATCAGAGCTGGCTGGGACTTCCGTCCCGCGACCTGATCTCCCGGCTGAGGAACGAACATTACGATCTGGCATTCGACCTGACATTCTCGGATGATGTATTCATGTCCTACCTCTCGCGCAAGTCAGATGCGAAGGTCTGTGCCGGGTTTTCCAAGACGAATGGGGATCATTTCTATGACCTCCTGATAAAGGTCCCGGAGAACGGTGAAATGAAAAAGGCTTATGACAGTCTCATCAATACAATAAAAATGTTTAAGGAAAAATGAAGAAGAAAACATTCGAGGCCGAAAGCCACAGGGGGTACACAGTTCTCAGGGTGAATGTCGACAGACTTGATACTCAAGTCTCCCCGCAGTTGAAAGCGGAATTCCTGGTGATCTGCAAACCCACACTTAAGAAACTCGTTGTGGATCTGAGCTCGGTAAAGTCGTGTGATTCGTCCGGGCTCAGCGCTCTCCTCGTTGCCGAGCGGCTAATGCGCGAAGCTAACGGAGAAATCCACGTTATAGTGCCCAACCCGGATGTCAGGAATCTATTCCGCATCACGCAGCTGGAGAATGTCTTTTCATTACATGCCACAATTGAAGAGCTGCACTAACTGAACCTCTAATTACAACTTGGAGCTGCCTTGGGATTCACTGTCATTGATTACGTGATTGTCTTTGCATATCTGGTCGGCGTCTCAGCATTCGGGATTTTTATGGGGGGCAAACAGAAAAGCGCTTCTGATTATTTCGTCGGGGGGAGAAACATACCGTGGCTGATCGTCTCGTTCGCCGTCGTGGCGACGGAGACAAGCGCCATTACATTTATCTCCATCCCCGGTCTGGCCTATCTGACAAATCTGAATTTTCTCCAAATTGCCATCGGGTATATCGTCGGCAGGATAGCGATAGCGTTCCTCTTCCTGCCGTCGTATTATCGCGGCGACCTTGTCACGGCCTATGAGCTTCTGAAGACTCGCTTCGGAGAAAAGACGCGCAACTACGCGTCCATCGTATTCCTTGTTACCAGGACACTAGCTACCGGAGTAAGACTCTTCACGACCGCGATTCCTCTGGCTATAATCTTCAGGGGGTACCAGATTTTTAGCGGTTATTCAAACACGGACATATATGCCGTATCGATCGCAATCATAACAATCTTCACTTTTATTTACACTTACACGGGCGGCATAAGGGCGGTAATCTGGACGGATGTGGTGCAAATGTTTATATACCTGGCCGGCGCAGCTTTAGCGCTTTGGATCATGCTGGCACACCTGCCCGATGGGTGGGGAACCGTTCTCGCGGCGGCCGCGGCCAACTCGAAATTTCAGTTCATACATTTCGGGTTCACTGGCGGTTTCGCGCATTTCTTCACGGAGAAGTATACCTTCGTTGCCAGCGTGCTCGGCGGCGCGTTTCTCTCCATGGCCTCGCACGGCACGGACCAACTCATAGTGCAGCGGCTCCTCGCGACCAACTCTCTTAAGAACAGCCAGAAGGCGGTCATATCGAGCGGATTTTTCGTCGGCCTCCAGTTCCTGTTTTTTCTTGTAATAGGCGTTGTCCTGTTCGCGTTCTATCACGCGTATCCATTCAAGGACGGCGATCAGATATTTCCGAAGTTCATCGTCGAGCAACTCCCGAGCGGAGTAAGCGGCATCATTATAGCGGCCCTTTTCGCCAGCGCGATGGGCTCTCTCGGCGGTTCGATCAGCTCTCTGGCTTCATCGACGCTTGTTGATCTCTATAAGCCCTATTTCGGGAAGAACAGCAGCGAAGAGAAAGATCTCAAACTCTCCAAACTCTTCAGCATTTTCTGGACGATCATACTCGTCGCGACCGCTTTTATATTCATTCACACCAACGAATCGGTCATAGAGATCGCACTGTCGATAGCCTCGGTGACTTACGGGGGACTTCTTGGAACTTTTCTGCTTGGAGTCCTCTTTAAGAAACCCGGTCAGAAGGACGCAATTATCGGATTCACGGCGGGCCTGATCGTGCTTGTGTACGTTTTCTTCTTCACGCCGATAGCGTGGACGTGGTACACGATGATAGGCGCTCTCGCGACGATCGTTGTTGGACTCGTATCTTCAAAGTTCACATCCGGATCAACCGCATTGAAATCTGAGGCCTGAGCCGGTCCTTTAGTCTCCTTCCGGCCGAAGATATTATGATCGTCAAGGCCTGAAAGTTTGTGTAGCTTGACAAAACTTGAAATATGAGCACGAGTTCCGCAATCGGGATCGAACGGGTAGCTGGTCACACTGATGGAAAACATTCACTCGATTGGATTCGAATGTTGATTAAACATATAATGAATATGACCTCGCCCGGCGGTAAAGGAATAAGCTGTTACCGGTGGGGCGAGGTATTTGTGGAGATTCTAGGTTGAGTTTCGCCGATCACATCCAATCCGGCCTTCTACGGACCGCCGGCGTAGTCATACGCAGGTTTCCTATAAGGCGTGTTCAAAAGATGGCCGCTTCTGTCGGTCGATTTGCCTACCGCCGCCTCAGGATCCGTCGCGATGTGGCGTTGGCAAACCTGAAGCTCTGTTTCCCGGAGAAGGGAGATACCGAGCTCGAAGAGATTCTGGAAGGCGCATACGTCAACATAGCGACTGTGCTGTTCGAGTTTCTATATTTCCCAAAGTTTACAAGAGAGAACTTGAAGAAGATTGTGGAATTCAAGGAGGAGTCGCGGCGCCTTGTGGAAGATGCTCTGAAGAAGGGCCGAGGTCTTCTTATGATGAGTGGCCATTTCTCGAACTGGGAGCTGATCGCTTTAACCATTGGCGCATACTTTCCCGGACAGATGCAGATCATCGTCCATCCCTTTCACAACAAGGCGGTAGATAAAGTCGCGGAAGGTTACAGGAGCCATCTCGGTAATTCCACCGTTCCCATGGCCAATTCAATCAGGGCCGCTTTGACGCAGTTGAGGTCCAACGCGATAGTCGCCCTTCTTGCGGATCAGAGTGCGGCCAGGGAGAGCGCGTCCTCCACTTTTTTTGGCGTGGAAGTCCCAACATTCCAGGGACCGGCATCCTTCGCGCTCAAGACTGGGGCCGAGATGCAGGCGGGGTTTCTCATAAGAAGAGAAGACGGCACCTATTTGGTCGACCTCCGGAAGATAGACTATGATGATTTAGAGGACGACTCGGAAGAGAGCGTGCGTGAATTGACACAACGGCATGTGGCTATCTTGGAGGATTTCATCAGAAGACATCCGTCCGACTGGCTATGGTTTCACAAGAGGTTCAAGCATGTGGATGTGTTCCATGATATGCTCGACAAGGTGAGGCACGGTTGAAGCGAGCTCTCGTTATTCAGACTGCATTCCTCGGAGATGTAATACTCTCTTTGCCTGTAGTGCAGGTCTTGAAGCGCTCTTTTCCCGAATCGCAGGTTGATTTCCTCTCGATCCCCGACACTTCCGGCGTATTGAAATCGCACCCGGACATATCACGGGTGATCGTGTATGACAAGCATGGGAAGGACCGTTATTTTAAAGCGCTAAGGAGACTTCGTGCTGAGTTGAAAGGTAACGAATACGACGTCGTCATTTGTCCGCACCGTTCATTGAGAAGCGCGTTCCTCGCAAGAGGAACCGGCGCCGCCGTGCGCGTCGGCTTCGACCGCTCCGCCTGGAAAGGGGGCTTCACGCACGTAAAGCCGTGGAGATTTGGCGTGCATGAAGTTGAAAGAAATCTGTCGCTACTCGATCCGCTTGGGATAACGCCCGCGAGGGAGGAACCGCGCCTCTACCCCGACGAGGAGGACGCTACAGTTGCTGATCGGTTTCTATCCATTCGCGGCGTAAATACGCCTTACGCGGTCGTTGCGCCAGGCACGGTTTGGGAAACTAAGAGGTATCCGGTAGAACTGATGCGAGAAGTCGTCGTAAAGCTCCTCTCGAAATTTGACAAGGTGGTCATTATAGGAGGCAAAAAGGATCTCGATGTGGCGTCTGGAATCGTTGCGACGGACCCCCGGATAGTCTCCGCGGTCGGAGAACTTTCTTTCATGGTTTCGGCAGAAGTTGTCAGGCGCGCGTCGCTCCTCATTGCCAACGACTCCGCGCCAATCCATGTGGCGTCCGCCTTTGACATCCCGACTGTAGCTATATTCGGCCCGACGGTGAAGGAGTTTGGCTTTTATCCGTATCACAAGAATTCCGTTGTTGTGGAGGAGAACGGTCTTCGATGCAGACCCTGTTCGATCCACGGAGGTAGACATTGCCCAATCGCGACGTTTGAGTGCATGAGGAAGATATCTCCCGAGCGCGTCGTGAAAGAAGGCCTAATAATATCGGGAGTTTCTGACAGGATGGAAAATTAAATGGCGAAGAAGGTTGACTCAGGAAAAGCGAGAAGCATAACTCAGGCTGCGCAGGTGATCCTGGAAGGCGGCGTGATTATTTATCCCACCGAGACTATCTACGGCATCGGGGCGAACGCGCTTGAGCCTAAGATCGTCGAGAAGGTGTTCGCAATAAAAGAAAGAAAGAAATCGAATCCCATACTTGTTCTTGTTCCCAATAGGGAGAGCCTTGAGGAGCTGGTGATCGGTGTCCCCGAACGGGCCGAAGTCCTCATGCGGAATTTCTGGCCCGGTCCGCTCACGATCGTTTTCCAGGCGTCTCCGATAGTCTCTCCCATTCTGACCGCGGGGACGGGAAAGATAGGGATTAGACTGTCTAGCGATAATTTCTGCCGGGAATTGTTGAGCATTTGCGGGATACCTATTACTTCAACTAGCGCGAACCTTTCAGGTGAACCCAACCCCGATTCGATTGGGATTATAAGTAAACTTGTGCTCGATTCAGTCGACCTGATCGTAGACGCGGGAAAGCTGATTTCTCAAACCCCTTCGACAGTTGTGGACGTCACCAAGGGCAAGGTCGAATTGCTGAGAGAAGGGGCGGTTTCGTTTCAGAGGATACAGGAAGTTTTGTGAGAAACCCCTGTCACGGCTTTGAATTTTGACGAGGTTGCAACGTCGCCGATATGAACGCGTGGCCGTGTCGCAACTGTCGTCACCATTCTGCTCTCGACTGAGCGGATAACGAGTATAAACGAGACTCGTCCACCTGCCACTTACTCGGCCAATTGCTTCTCAAAAGTCAGAAGCTCAGTCATCTCCACGACGAGCGGTTTCCGTTCGAAGTAGTTGAACCTTCTCGTCGAGCGTTCCGGCAGATAGACTTTGCCGGCGGTTTTGTAATTTCCCTCCGCGAAAATGCGCTGCACTTCAAACGGATAATCGGCCAAACCCGTTTCGCCCGCCTGCAGAGTAACCAACACCGATACGTTACCACGTGTCTTAAGAATTCGGTTTGCCTCCCTGTAGACGGTCTTGAATTTCATCCTGAAGTTGGAAAGCGCGACAGTAATATCTTCGGTACCCGAATAAAACTCGTCAGGCAGGGCCAGGAAAACGTAGTCCGCGGAATTCGTCTCTACAGGTATCCCGGTGAGGAAGATGTTGTTCTGCGTGATACGCTCGTCGGAGGACGTTGTGTCGAAAATTTTGTATCGCCGGTCGCGAAAATATGGGATCTTGTCGACAACGTCGCCGAGCGTGCCTCCGACTGCAAACGGATCGACGATGAAGGCGCCCGGATTGGAGTAATGATATATCGCGTTGGCTACGATCTGTCCGGGTATCCTACCCTTCTGACCCGGCTTGCCAAATCGCGGGTCGGCGACCTCGAAGCTCCAGACGTTCGTGTTCTTTAGGTCGAATCCGAACTTGGTTCGCTCAGCTTCTTTCTCCATAAGAGAGTCTTCACGGATTTTCTTTCGAAGTTCTCCCACGGTCCACTTTCCCTGTATCGCCGCCTTCTCGTAACCCTTTCGTCTCTCGTCGTCGCCAACTCTTGTCGCCAGCTCAAAGTAGAAGTTCTCCGGCAGCTTTCTCTTCTTCAGGTCCGGATAATATGTAAAGTACGCCTGGCATTGTTTGAGAAGGCTCGCCTGAAATTTGAAGCCGGGATACGATGAGAGGAGTTTGTAGAGCTCTTCTTCCGATAACTTGTTCGATTTCGCGTAAGGAAGGATTTTCTCGACAATGAATTTGCCGACATCCCAGAAGCTGTCGACTGAAAGGGAATTAAGCCTCTCGGCTAGTTTCTGAAGTGCCTCGTTTTTCATCTCTCGTCACTCCTTATTTTTTTTCGCATAGAAATACAACGGCTTCCCGCGGAAGCGAACTTAACGAAACCCTCATCAGCTGGAATCCAGTTTGACCCGGTGTCATCATTGTGATATCTCCCTTCTGCTCACAGTATCGATACCAGCTATGTGGGTTCTTGCTGGTACAATCTGAATATGGCCTGACCGGTGATCATCTCGCATCAAGTCTCAGCACTATAGGTGCGTCTGTATAACCTGCGCGCAAACGGATACCAGGTTGCACAGACAATTCCGTGTTTATTCAGCCTAACTTTGCGCTGCCTCTTTGCTGTCTTTCCAGCTGCGGACGTACGAAACTATATCTGTAGTCAGCGTCCCAGGCGTGAAGAGTTCCCCGACGCCGAGTTCTTTCAATGCCTTTATGTCTTTCTCGGGAATTATACCGCCACCGAAGAGAAGTACTTCCGCAAGTCCCTTCTCCTTCATGAGTGTGAGAATTTTCGGGAAGATGGTCATGTGTGCGCCGCTGAGAAGACTTATACCGATTACGTCGACGTCTTCCTGGATCGCGGCTTCGACAATCATTTCTGGGGTCTGGCGGAGCCCCGTATAAATTACCTCCATGCCTGCGTCGCGAAGCGCGGCGGCTACGACTTTGGCGCCCCGATCATGGCCGTCCAAACCAGCTTTCGCGATAAGGACTCTTATTCTTTTCTGGCTCTTATCGGGATCTCGGCGTGTCTTCCGGTCGTCCGATTCTGCTGACTCCGCTTTACCCTGTATGACTTTTCCGGGATCATTCCGAATTTTCATCGCATACCTTTCATTGAAGTACGGAGCGCCGCAAATAAAGGCGGTTTCCGTGATTCATCGTTGATGCGGTACGCTCCCGCTGAAGATCATTCCTCCGGGAGCGTCTGCCCGTTGTTTTCAAGCTTCGAGTTAAGGGCAACCGAGTATTTTTTCTGCATGTAAGATAGTACTCCGGCGCCAATTATGACAGCGAACCAGAGCGTCGCCCCCCGTATTATGAAGGTGGCGGCCACCGCGGCATCCTTCGGTATCTTTGCGAAAATCAAAAGTCCTGCGAGTGACGTGTCGGTCGCCCCGAGTCCGCCTGGAAGAAATGAGACTGCTCCGACGACGGTCGAGAAGGAATAGATGAATGAAGCGGATAACAGCTTCAGGTGGACATCGACGCCGTCGAGCACAAAAAGAAATCCGACGCATTCCGCAAACCATGCGATAAGCCCGAGCAACATCGATACTGCCAGCACTTTCCCGGTCAGCAGCGTGTGTGAACTCTCGTAGGCGGTCTCGATTTCTTTTGTCCATTTTGCAATGATGGGCATTCTGTTCATGTAGCGAATAATTCTCATCGACAACGAGCGGTTCGAAATCACGGCTATGCTTAAGATGAAAATCATTCCGAAGATTATAATCAGCTTCTTGTCGTGCCCAATGCTATACGCTCCGACCATGGCGATGATGAGGAGCGAAAGAAGATCCGTAAGTCTTTCCGCAAGCACTATCGGCGCGGACTTGCTTATCGGGACAGAGTTTAGCGCCTTGAGGAAGTACGATTTCAGGAGCTCACCCATCTTGCCGGGAGTCACGGACATCGCGAGTGAAGACATGAAGACGCCAAAGCTTTCCGAGCGGGGAACTTCGATTTTCAGCGCCTTGAGATAAAATTGCCACCTGATAAACCTTATCAGGTAATTGGCGAGAGAGAGCGCGAGTATGACCGGAATGATGTCATACGAAAACGTCGCGATGGTTTGTCGCAGCTCGCCGACATTCGCGTAAAGAGAAAAGGCCACCCCGATCACTGCGGCAATGGCCAAAGAGATGAATAATTTCTTCCGAAGATTTTTCAGCATTCGACGTTCATCGCTGACTGCGGGCCACAACCTTCGACTGACGACATCTTATTGAGCTGGCATCCCAAATCTTTTCAGAGCAAGATAAAACTTGGGTAACGGTAATCCAACCACGTTGTAGAAGTCGCCGTTGATGCGCTCCACGAACAAGGCGCTTAGATCGTCCTGGATGCCGTACGCGCCGGCCTTATCGAATGGAGCGCCCGATTTCACGTACTCATCTATCTCGTCATCTTCAAGCTCTCTGAAGGTGACCTCCGTCGCTCCGCATTCTTTGACAATTCTCCCGCCCGGAACTTCGAGAAGCGTGAATCCGGTGTAAACGGTGTGGGTCCTCCCGCTTAAGAGTCGAAGCATCCTGTGGGCGTCGGCGGCGTCGACCGGTTTATTCAGGATCTTCCCGTCCACATAGACGATCGTGTCGGCAGTGGCAATGATGCCGTTCTCTATTTGTATGGCCGCTTCTTTCGCCTTTTTCTCCGAAAGACTCATCACATATTCCTCGGGATTGTCGGCAAAGTGATTGTCTTCATCAACCGCGACGTCGAGCAGCGTGAATTTTATGCCGACCATCTCGAGCATTTGCCGCCGGCGTGGGGAGCGGGAAGCCAGATATATGTGTGGAAGGTTCATAAGGATTCAATATACTTTCTTAATTACCGTGCCCGGGTAATAGTGCGATAGGATCTGTCTGAAGCTGTAACCCAGACGCGACATGCCGAGCGCGCCCCACTGGCACATCCCAACTCCGTGGCCGTTTCCCTTTCCTTTGAGAATCACCCTTGATATGCCGCCGCCATATTTACGGAGAGTTTCAATTGTGAACATGCTGCTGTTGAGAATCGAGCCGTTGCTGCGCTTGAAAAGGTATCTCGTCCGGTCCCCACGAACGTAATAAATATGACCGTCGTCCATTTTGATTTCGAGGGAATCGACGCGGCCGGAGTTGAATCGGTCAATGACTCTCAACGCTTCAACGTTGCCGTAGACGGCCACGCCGCCATAGTTCGGGCTAGCCATGGCTAGATTACGCTTGACAAGTTCTGTCAGCTCATGCCCCGAGAAAGTTACGCTCCAGTAAAAATTGGGATTGAAAATGCAGAATGGTTCTCCGGTGGCAGGATCAATGTCAGAGACCCCCCTTAGATATGGTAGAGCGGGCTGCCCCTGCCATACCTCCTGAACCGACGCGGTGTGTCCGCCGCATGTCGAGAAAAAGAAACACCTTGCAGGCTCTCCATTATATTCCACTATCATCCCGCGCGTAAGCTCGACGGCGGTGTCCGCGATAGGTTTATATCTTTCGATACCGGAGTAAACCTGGTCCCTCGTATCGGAGTAGACGTCGAACCCTTTTGAAGCTGGATCGTTTGCGAAAGAGTCGATGTTGCTCATTCTGAAAAACGCGTAATTCCTTGCCGCGATAGCTTGCGCCATGCACGCCTGCAATTCGTCCGGCTTCAGGTTGTTTATAAGCTCGTTAGGTACGACACCCCTGAGGTACGTCTCCAGCGGGACTCTGTTTATCAGGCGGAACGAACCGTCGCTCTCGGGCATAATCTCAACTGTCCCCGGATATGTTTCTCCGTTGAACATCACGCCAAGAGGATCGCTTGGACTAATAATAGGATCAAGCGTGTCGGCAGGTTCTATATCGATCGGAGAGTAGAAGTTTATTTGCTGATCCGGTAAATTCGCCACGGGTGAACCTTGAGGGGTGAAATGAAACGTGATCGATGAGTTTGTCAGCGAAGCGATTTTTACATCCTGATAAATCAAACTGCACTTACCCTGGATGCGGAGCGATAGGTCCTTCTGGTGCGCGGTCAGGCTCACGCGTATATCAGGTTGGCGGTTGTAAATGGTAATTGAGCGCGCGAAGGAGCGTGATGCGCTTAAGAGAAGGATGAATGAGAGAACGAAAACTTTTGCGGAGGGTCTCAACAAAATTCCCGGGCCGCGGGGATCCTCCGGGCCGAACGTCATCTAAACATTGCTTTGATGCTGCCCCATGTCCGTGCTGCCACACCGGACAGCCCCGAGAATTCATAGCTGACAGTTATGGGATCGGAGTAGGAAACGCTGTTATCGTTTCCATCGGCCCTGATGCGGTAGACAAAAACAGACGATGACGATGTCTTGTAAATCTGCTTGTCGGTGAAGTTGTAAACGCTTCCCGCGCCGGTAGGAGTTACCGTGCCGATTTGGAAATATTGGTTATTGATCTGCGAAGCCTTCTCGATGGCGAAATCCTTTATTCCATTTTCAACTGACGTGGACCACTGTATTAAAATACCGTCAGCGGTGCTGCTCCCTCTGACATCCTGGAAGACCACATTTGATGTCGGCATTAATGCCATCAGGAATAAGGCGATTGCTATAAGGAAGTACTTCATCTTCGCGTTCAATTTATCCCGGATCTATTTTTAAGTCAAGACTTACATCAAACGTCATTTATCCGTCAGGTAAACATCCCCAAGTCTTGAGGTTAATCCAAATCCATATGCATCCAAGGCGCGGAATTGACAAGGATTCCGACCGTTAGGGATCGAGGGAAATGCTGCGAGCCATCATCTGTTTTCTTTTGGAACGCAATAAGTGGATAGTCCTTTGTTGCATATAGCCTTTCTGTACGGGGTGGCGATTCCGATAATTTTGTGCCGATATTGCTTTTATCCGGCGTAGACTCCCGTGGTAACCGGCGCCATTCGTGCGATTCGGACCGCAAAAACACAATTTGCGTGATTAGTGGCACTTTCTTCCTCTGGTCAAAGTATAGTACCCTTCAGGCATGTGTTGAAGTTTCGCCCCCCCTTGGCTAACTTAATAGGTCATGCTCGAATATTTTGTTGATTTGCTCAATATTTCGCTGCCGATCCTTTATCTGTTCACGATTTTCCTCTACGGATTGGCTTTTTTCCTCGATGAACCTTTCGGAATACGAAACAGAACCCGTTTTCTGATCGGCACATTGATTGTTCATTTCATATATCTCCTCAGCCGGACAATCCTGACGGGGCATCCGCCTACAACGGATGTGTTTGAGATTATGACAGTCGTGGCATTTACAATCGGAGTCGCATATATCTACATAGAAATGAGAACAAAAGTGAAGGAGACGGGGATGTTTATCCTATCTTTGGCGCTTTTGTTCCAGGTGGTCTCCGCGGCGTTCATTAAGCTAGATGTCCAGGTAAATCCGATCATCAAGTCGAGCCTGCTTGGACTGCATGTCGTGAGCGCCATGCTTGGTTACAGCGCGCTTGCGATTTCAGCAGTCTACGGGGGACTCTACTTGATGATGTATCATGAGATAAGAACGAACAGGTTCGGGATTGTTTACAGGAAACTTCCCGATCTAAAGACGCTTGAGAATCTGAGTTTCGCATCCATCGTCTTCGGCTTCATTTTTCTGTCTATCGTAATACTTGTTGGATATGTCTGGCTTCCAAAGACCATAGATGATTTCTCATACTCTGATCCCAAACTCATCATTACTGACATTGTCTGGATTATCTATTTTGTCGCACTCGTGTCGAAGAAGTCGATGAAGTGGACGGGACGAACGGTCATTATCGTGTCTATGGTTGGATTTGCCTTGACGCTGGTATCGATGGTTGTAGTGAACGTGTTTTTGCCGAGTTTTCACAATTTCAGATAGATGAATGACAGCCCTGAAAAACATTCGCTGCCTGCCATTCGGCTATTGTAAATAACTCAAGGTCGAATGTTAAAACTTACCGCGGTTTCGATAAATCACCGGACCGCAAATGTCGAAGCCCGCGAGAAAATATATTATACCTCCGAAGAAATCCGGGGGATTGCGGACAAGCTTAAGGAGGCCGCACGCGAATCGCTTATCGTGTCCACGTGCAACCGGACTGAACTGTATTTCGTTCCATCTTCCAACCCAAAGACCCACGACGAATTGTACCGCCTCATCCGAGAAGGGAAGCGTTTGCATGATGGGGAGCTGGATGTCCGGTTCGAAACCTTCGAGGGATTTGAGGCTGTCAGACATCTCTTTGCCGTCGCTTCCGGAATTGATTCCCTGATGCTCGGGGATATCCAGATTCTTGGACAGGTCAAGGAGGCGTACAACACCGGCGTCGAGCTCGGGATGGTGGGGACGTTGATGCATCACATGTGCCAGGTCGCTCTGAAGGCTGGGAAGCGCGTCAAGGTTGAGACGAAAATTTCGGAAGGCGCAGTCTCGGTCAGCTATGCCGCCGTCGAACTGGCCGAGAAAATTTTTGGGTCTCTCAAGGGAAGAACGGCGATGCTCATTGGCGCGGGCGAGACCGCCGAGCTGGCGGCCAAAGATCTTAAGCCTAAGGATATCGCCCGGCTTCTCATCGCGAACAGGACCATCGAGCGCGCTAAGAACCTCGCGGAACAAATGGGAATGGGAGAGGCGATATCACTCGATGAAATGCGGACACGCCTTCAGGAAGCGGATATCGTCATATCGAGCGTCGGCGGTTCGGAATATATACTTACGCGCGATATGGTTGCAGCGGCTATGAAAGGCCGAGAAAGCAACCCGCTTCTCATAATAGATATCGGCGTCCCGAGGAATGTCGACCCGGCCGTGAAGAAGATACCCTACGTTTTCCTCAACGACATAGATTCGCTCCATCTCATCGTTCAGAACAACATGCAGATGCGCCGCGCTGAGATTGTCGCCGTTCAGAGGGTGCTCGATGAAGAGCTGAATGATTTTGTGAAATGGTACAACTCTCTGGAGGTCGGGCCGACGATAAAGATGCTCCGTGACAAAATCGAGCAGATAAGAGAGGAAGAACTAAAGCGCTACAGGGGGAAGGTGGACGGAGCTGACGCCAAGATCCTCGATGAAGTGACGCGATCGCTCGTGAATAAGATACTTCACGAACCCATGACCAATCTAAAAAGCGCGGAGAACGGGATATCCGTCGTTGATCGTGTGAATACGCTGAAGTCGCTGTTCGGTCTGGCCGAGGAATCCCACGAAGAGAAGACAAATGGAAAAAATTAGAATCGGGACTCGCGGCAGCCAGCTCGCGCTTTACCAGGCGAACGCGGTCGCGGCGTTTCTCAGGGATAGTCAGAGGGGATTGGAAACTGAAATTGTGAAGATAAGGACAACCGGCGATAAAGTGCTCGATTCCCCTCTTTCGAAAATCGGTGACAAGGGATTGTTCACACGCGAAATTGAGAGGGCGCTTCTTGACAAGGAGATCGATTGCGCCGTGCACAGCCTCAAAGATCTTCCCACTGAATTGCCCGAGAAACTACAGATCGTCGCGTTCAGCGCTAGAGAAGATGTTCGCGATGCGCTCATAGCTCAGGACGGCATGAAGCTCCTTGAGCTTCCGAAGGGATCGACAGTGGCCACCGGAAGCCTGAGGAGACGATCACAGCTGATGCATCTCAGAAGCGACCTGAACCTTGTCGACATAAGAGGAAATCTAAACACGCGGCTTAGGAAACTCGAGGAAGAGGGATACGCCGGTATGATGCTGGCGTACGCAGGCATTAAAAGATTGGGGATGGCCGACAAAGTGACCGAGATCCTCGAACCTAACAAGATGCTTCCTGCGGTGGGGCAGGGAATAATTGCCGTTGAAGCCCGCGAAGGAGATGGCAGGATCAAAGAACTCCTGCGCGATTTCAATTCCGAGGAATCTGAGACGTCCGCGCTTGCCGAACGCGCCTTCCTGAGGAAGCTCGAAGGCGGGTGCCAAGTGCCAATCGGTGTTTATACCTATTTCACGAATAAGAAGATCAGCGGCATGGTCGCCTCTCTGGATGGCGAGATACTCATCAGAGATTTCGTTTCATTGAACGCTAATGAACCGGAAAATTCCGGCGAAGAATTAGCGGAAAAACTCCTGTCGCTCGGCGCAGACAAAATACTAGCGGAGATAAGGAGCGCGTCGGCTTGAAAGGCGCCTGTATCTCGGGAGGAAAGGCTTGATGGAAGGTTTACCACTTTCGGGCAAACGGATTGTAGTAACACGAGCCGAAGAGCAATCCGGCGCCATCTCGGCCGGTTTGGAAAAGTTGGGTGCTAATGTGATTGGCCTCCCGACGATAAAGATAGAGCAGGCAATCCTGTCACCTGATGCGTTGAAGAAACTCTCAGCCTTCAGCAAATATGACGTCGTTGTTTTTACATCCGTCAACGCCGTCCAGCATATCGGTTCGCATGTGTCTCTAAGAAAAGATGCCGGTGGCAAGCCGTTCGTGGTGGCAATCGGGAAAAAAACGGCAGAGATGCTGAATGTGTATGGAGTAAATCCCGATCTCATGCCCGAGAAGTATACTTCGTCAGATTTGCTTAAATCTCTCGGCGATCTGGATTGGAAGGGGAAAAGAATCCTCATCCCCAAGGGGAATCTTGCGGGAAGCGAAATCGCCGCTCTCATAAGGGCGCAGGGTGGCGATGTCGATGAGATTGTCGTGTACAACACACTTCCCAACACTTCGCTGGAGCATGAATTGAAATCGCGGATCTCATCAGGCGAGTTCGATGGCGTTGTCTTTTTCAGCCCTTCCCAAATAAAAAATTTCCTGGCGGTGTTCGGTGCCTCCGTGCTTAAAAGCAAGGAGATCGCTGTTATCGGTCCGACAACGAAGAAAGCGGCGGAGGAGGCGGGGCTTAAGGTCGACGTTGTTCCCGCTAATTCCACGATAGAGGGCTTGATTGCTAGTATGGTCGAACATGAAAAATTTTGATAACGATTTACTCCTCCGAGTACTCAGGGGGGAACGGGCTGAAAGGACACCGATATGGATCATGCGCCAGGCGGGACGTTATCTCCCCGAGTATATGGCTGTCAGAGCCCAGCATGATTTTCTCACCATGTGCAGGGTGCCGGAACTTTCATCTGAAGTGACTATACAACCCGTCGACATAATAGGCGTCGACGCAGCAATCATTTTTTCAGATATACTCGTGCTCCCAGAGGCGATGGGACTTAATCTCGTCGTCGAAGAAGGGAAAGGTGGACCGCGTTTCACCAACACGATAAGGAGGAAATCCGATCTTTCTTCGATTCATGCGGCTGACTGCGAAAATGATTTGAAGTATGTCGCAGACGCGATCCGGCTCGCCGTGGAAAGGCTGAACGGGCGCGTGCCCCTCATAGGATTCTGTGGCTCGCCATGGACACTTTTCGCGTATATGGTGGAAGGAAAAGGAGGAGAATTCGTCCACGCGAGAGCCATGCTGTATGAAGATCCAGCTACGGCTCACGAAGTTTTGCAGCTGCTGACTTCCAGCGCGATATCCTATTTGAAAATGCAGCGCGCGGCTGGGGCGGATGTCATCCAGCTTTTTGACTCGTGGGCGGGTGTCCTTTCGCCCCGCCTTTACGAGGAGTTCTCGCTCAGATACATAAAACAAATTGTTGACTCGCTTCGGAATGAAGTCCCCGTGATCGTCTTCGCGAAAGCGGCGAACCACTCTTTGAGGAAGATGGGCGATGTAGGCGCCTCGGCTGTCAGCGTCGACTGGACGATAAGCATCGACGAAGCGGCCAAAACCGTAGGCGGTGTCGTTCAAGGCAATCTTGATCCTTCCGTGCTGTTTGCCGGCAAGGGGACGATTCGGTCGGAAGCGGAAAAGGTTCTTGCGCAGGCGCCAAAGGGAAGACACATCTTCAATCTCGGCCACGGCATACTGCCCGGTACGCCAGTAGAAGGAGTGAAGACTCTCGTCGATTTCGTGAAGGGCTGGAAAGCGTTTGAGCGGAATTAATGGAGAAGGCCGCAACTGATTCGCTGTCTACTAACAGTAGGAGATCGTAATGGGTAAGATCGGTGTCGTGCTTCTGAACCTTGGCGGTCCCTTGTCGGCTGCGGATATCGAGGAATTTCTTTTTAATCTTTTTATGGACCCGTACATCATCGAGATTCCTTTACGCGGATTGCCCAGGAGGGCATTAGCCAGGTTCATAGCCAGGCGGCGCGCGAAGAAGACGGCTCATTACTACGACGTGATGGGGGGGAAGTCGCCTCAGTACGAACTCACCGTCACGCAGGCCGAAGCTCTGGAGAGCAGGCTTCGTCAGACGATCGACGCGAAAGTCTACGTCGGGATGAGATATTTTAAACCATATATCGAAGAAGCACACAACGCGATTCTGAATGATAACGTCGAGAATGTCGTGCTGCTTCCGCTATATCCTCATTATTCCAGGACGACGACGCTTTCTAGCTTTGAGGAGTGGAACCGTGTCACGCATAACCTCACGAGAAGGATGAAGGTGCTTCAGATTGAGAGTTACCACAACGACGCTCTTTACATCGAGGCGCTCACGGACAGAATCAACGAAGCTTTGACGAAATTTTCCGGGGCGATAAGAGAGGAAGTCTATCTCCTTTTCAGCGCTCATGGTGTTCCCGTCAGAGTGATAGAGCGGGGAGATCCGTATCAGAAACAGATCATCGAGACTGTCGATCTCGTGTCGGGGAAATTTTCAAATCCGTACTCGCTGGCATATCAGAGCAGGGTGGGTCCGGTAAAGTGGCTTGGCCCGCCGACGCTGGCCGAAATAAAACGACTCGCGGCGGAAGGAAAGAAGAATCTGCTCGTGATCCCGATAAGCTTCGTGAGCGAACACTCCGAGACCCTGTATGAAGTTAATTATCTCTTCAGGAACGAGGCGAAGGCCGCGGGCATAGAGCGTTTCGAGATGATGCCAGCTCTGAACGATTCGCCGAAGTTTATCGAGGCGCTCGCTTCTTTGGTTTTGGAAAAGACAAAGGATTTTTAGAAAGCCATGAAAATAGCGGTAATAGGCGCGGGAATCTCGGGCCTCGCCACGGCGCACTTCCTAAAGAAAGGGGGCGCGGAAATTACTGTGCTCGAGAAGAATGCTGTGCCGGGCGGGACGATCGGTTCGAAGGTTGTCGGCGGCTATCTCGTAGAAAACGGACCTAACAGCACTTCGGAAACCAATTTCGTTATTGACGAGCTCCTCTCCGATCTGTCGATGAAAGAGGAAAAGGTCTACGCCGACGAAAGTTCCAAGTACCGCTTCATACTTCGTGAAGGGAAACTGCACTCGTTGCCTTCCGGACCCGGCTCTTTCATTTCGACGAAGCTCTGGACCGGAGGGGCGAAGCTCAGGTTGTTCGCGGAACCGTTTGTAGGCCGCGCGGAGCACGAGGAATCGATTGCCGATTTCGTGGCGCGCAGACTCGGGAGGGAATTCCTCGATTACGCGATCAACCCTTTCGTCGCCGGGGTCTATGCCGGGAACCCATCGGATCTTAGCGTCAGAGCCGCCTTCCCCAAACTATACGCCCTCGAAGAAAAGTACGGCGGGCTGCTGAAAGGAACGATCAAAGGAGCGCGCGAAAGAAAGAAACGTGGGACGAAGGCGAAGGCATCCGCTAAGTTGTTTGCATTCAGGAGCGGTATGGGAATTTTGCCCGACACCATCACGCGCGAGCTTGGGGCCTCTGTCAGATTCGGAGCAGCCGTGGAGAGCGTGAATAAGGAGCGGGCAGGATTTGTCGTGAACTTCTCCGCAGATGGAAAGCATGAGAGCGAGAATTATGACGGCATTGTGCTGTCTACGCCCGCCTACGCCGCGGCCGCGATAATCAAGTCATGGCTTCCAGAACTTTCAAGCGAACTTCTAAAGATTAAATATCCCCCCGTCGCAGTCGCGGTGCTCGGTTACAAACGTGAACAGGTTAAGATTGACCTGAAAGGGTTCGGGTTCCTCGTGCCGGAGGTCGAAAAGCGCAACATACTCGGTACGATTTGGAGCTCCAGCATTTTTCCGAATCGCGCTCCGGAAGGTTATGTGGAGCTTACTACATTTATCGGCGGGTCGCGACAGCCGAAGCTCGCGGCGCTCTCGACCGATGAAATAGCGGGGATCGCCCATGAGGAGAACGCGAATCTCATGAAGATAGAGGGTCGACCTACTTTCCAGGCGGTCAGCAAATGGGAACGAGCAATCCCTCAGTACAACATCGGCCATCTCTCTATACTCGACGCCGTACGTCACGTTGAAAGCCTTAATGCTGGATTTTATATTTGCTGTAATTACAAGGACGGCATTTCCGTTGCCGATTGCATAGCAAACGGAAAGAAGACCGCCGAATCGATATTGCAAGGAGTAATGTGAAATGATTACGATGACAGAATATCAAAAGAAAACCGGATTCCCGACGGTGAGGATGAGAAGGTTAAGGATGACCGAGACAATTCGGGAAATGGTCAGGGAAACAGTTCTTCAATCTTCGGATTTTATCTACCCTATGTTTGTCGTGCCGGGGAAGAAAGTACGCAAGGAAATCTCGTCGATGCCGGGAGTGTTTCAGCTCTCCGTGGACGAGCTTGTCCGTGAATGCGAGAACGTCTACAAAGCCGGCGTGAAATCGGTTATCCTGTTCGGGATACCTTCCCGCAAGGACGAGTACGGCTCCGAAGCCTATGACGAGAACGGCGTGGTGCAGCAGGCCATCCGTGAGCTTAAGAAGCAAATACCGGATTTGTTCGTCATCACCGATGTCTGTCTTTGCGAGTACACATCGCATGGACACTGCGGCATACTCAAGGAAATATCGCCGGGTCAGGTCGAAATACTGAACGATGAGACTCTCGACCTTCTCGCGAAGGAGTCTCTGACCCACGTTCAGGCCGGCGCCGACATGGTGGCGCCTAGCGACATGATGGACGGCAGAGTCGCCGCGATACGTGCCCTCCTGGATGAAAACGGTTTTGCCTCTACGCCTATAATGAGTTATGCGGCCAAATACGCCTCGGGCTTCTACGGCCCGTTCAGGGACGCGGCTGAATCCACGCCGCAGTTCGGCGACAGAAAGAGCCACCAGATGGATCCCGCGAACGCGAACGAGGCCATCCGCGAAGTGGCACTTGACATAGACGAAGGCGCGGATATCGTCATGGTGAAGCCCGCTCTCGCGTATCTCGATGTCATTTATCGCGTGAAGAACGAATTCAGAATGCCGACCGCCGCGTACCAGGTGAGCGGCGAGTACTCAATGATCAAGGCTGCCGCGCGCAACGGCTGGCTCGACGAACAACGTATCATGATGGAGACACTCACGGCGATAAAGAGGGCCGGAGCCGATCTCATAATGACTTACTTCGCGGTCGATGCGGCAAAACTCCTGAAGAGCTAACAGAGCGGCCTTGCGATTTCCGCTGGGTCTGATGAAGAGCGGATCTCCGCAAGGCCGGAACCGTGATGGAAAGAGTTTTTGTAACAGGGGCTAACGGGTTAATCGGATCAAATCTCTGCCACAAGCTGAGCGAACTCGGCTACGAGGTTGTCGGCCTGGTACGCGAGAAGTCTAATTTGCTGGGCTTGAGGGGCTTCAAAGGCCGGATCGTTAAAGGAGACATACTTGACGAGGCTGCCCTCGCCAAATTGATGGAAGGCGCGGATTACGTATTCAACACCGCCGGGCTGGTCAGTTTTGACAACAGGCTCCGCGAGAAGCTCTTTCGTGTCAATGTCGACGGCGCGCGAAACGTAGTGGAAGCGGCGCTCAAAGCCCGCGTGAAAAGACTTGTTCACACGAGTTCGGTCGCGGCAATCGGTATTCCGGTGGCAGGAGACATTGCCGACGAGAGCGTCGAGTACAACCGCTTCAAATACGGAGTAGCGTACGGCGACAGTAAACATTACGGCGAAGTGGAAGTGAGGAAAGGGGTGGAGCGCGGGCTCGACGCCGTTGTCGTGAATCCGGGTTCTATCATGGGGCAGAGAGATGTCTATATGCACTCGGGAATCCTGCTGAAAATTTTGAAGGGGATGAAGGTCGTCCCTTACGTTTCGGGCGGGATGTGCAGCGTAGGTGCTGATGACGTTGTGGATGGCGAAATAGCAGCGCTGAGATTGGGATGGGTGGGAGAGAGATATGTGCTTGGGAGCGAGAATATCACGTTCAAAGATCTCTTCGGGAAGATCTGCAGTCTCGTCGGCGCTCCTCCACCTAGTGTGCGTATTCCGCTATCGGTCGCGCGAGGCGCGGCTTCCTTTCTTGAACTTCTTTCGAGCTTCACCGGGAAACCTCCCGTGCTGACTAAGGCGCACGTTGTAAGCGCAACGCTACCACATTATTTTTCATCGGACAAGGCGATGCGGGATTTGGGATATAAACCCAGACCCATTCTGGACGCGATTCGGAAATCGTACGAATGGTACGTCGTGAATGGCCTGATGTGAACCTGAAGTCTCAGTCGCCCTTTAAAGGCAGGGTTCATGAATCCACCTCAACTGCAAAGTCCACTCGCTTTCCTGCTGAGTAATCTGGGCTGCGTTGGAGCCGCAGGAATCTAAAGGAGAAAAAATGAAAAGTCTCAACACAAAGAAGAGCAGCAAACTTTTTTCAGAAGCAAAGAAATATCTACCCGGCGGAGTCAACTCTCCGGTGAGAGCGTTCAAATCGGTAAAGCGGGATCCTCTTTTCATAAGCAGGGCCAAGGGGGCGTACATATTTGATGTTGACGGCAACAAGTTCATCGACTATGTCGGTTCTTGGGGGCCGATGATACTCGGCCACGCGCAACCTGCGGTTGTGTCCGCCATAAAGAATTCGGCATCGAGCGGTACGAGCTTTGGCGCTCCAACCGCTTCCGAGGTGGAGATGGCGAAGCTTGTGGGGAAGATGATGCCTTCGGTAGAAGTAGTTCGGATGGTCAACAGCGGGACTGAGGCGACGATGAGTGCAGTTCGCGTGGCGCGCGCTTTTACGAACAGAGAAAAGATCATTAAGTTCGCCGGATGCTACCATGGTCACTTCGACAGCTTCCTGATAAAAGCTGGCTCTGGGGCGACTACGTTTGGTACGCCCGATTCGCCCGGCGTTCCGAAGGAGCTTGCCTCCAAGACGCTGGTAGCAGAGTTTAATAGCCTCGAATCCGTCAAGAGGCTCTTCGACGATAACCCTGGCGAGATTGCGGCGATAATAGCTGAGCCTGTCGTCGGCAACATGGGGGTCGTCAATCCGGTCGGCGGATTCCTGCTCGGACTGCTCGACATAGCTCATTCGAACGACGCACTTCTGATTCTAGATGAGGTAATGACGGGCTTTCGTCTGGCGCGTGGCGGCGCGCAGGAAATATTCGGGATCAGGCCAGACCTGACCACATTCGGAAAAATTATCGGAGGCGGTCTTCCGGTAGGGGCTTACGGCGGACGAAGCGAAATAATGAGGATCGTATCTCCGGACGGGCCGGTTTATCAGGCGGGCACACTCTCAGGTAACCCGCTCGCGATGGCCGCCGGGTTGGCACAACTCAAGATACTCGATCGGCAGAGGGGGATTTATAAACGTTTGGAGAATCTCGGAAAATTGCTGGAGGATGGTATCAGGGAGAATCTCGCCAGGTTGGGGATGAACTTCAGGCTTAATAGAGCGGGCTCGATGTTCACGCTGTTCTTCACGGCGAATGAAGTGCGTGATTTTCAATCGGCGCTTGCGAGCGACACGGCAAAGTTTGCCGCGTACTATGGCGAAATGCTGAAACGTGGAGTTTATCTCCCGCCGTCGCAGTTCGAAGCGGCTTTCATTTCCGCCGCGCATACGGAGAGAGATATTGAAAAGACAATAGCCGCGAATTACGATTCGCTGCTGTCTATAAAATGAGAAGCGATTCTTATGAAGGAGAGAACCCGAGTAGGGGCCCTGAACTACTTTGCCGGCTCAGTCGGAGTTTTGGAAGTCTCGCCCGCCTTCTTCTTTCCCCTGTACATGATCCCTATGGGAATGATCACCAGGTAACCGATGAAGAGAAGAACTGGAACGAGATCGAGCGGTATGAAGCCGTAGACGGAGTCGTTCGTGGCAAGGAGAACGTACGTGGCAATTATCAAGGCTGCGCCGGCGATAACGATCATATAGTTTGTCCGGTTGAACGGCATCTCAGCCTGGATTTTAGATTTCCTGTGCCGTTCTGTCCTTCTGCTTTTTACTGCTCTTGCCATTTCGCGAAATCCTTTTTTACAATATAAAGTCATGAGAGGATTTAATTCAATATCCGGCGTAAAACCGCTTGACTATTTTAGAGGAAATCGTCAACTTGGTAACCGATAAAGTCATCGATAACTATTGTAAGAATGGTTTGTTTTCGAGCGTTTCTTGCGGTGTGGAGGCCCTCAAGAGTAGCGGCTTCTTCGCTCGCTCTCACAGCTTGTTCGACGAGCAGCTTTAAATCGATGTTAGTTACGCTTTCCGTGAATACCGATTTGTGAAAAAGTCATTCAGAAGGTCAGAATATGCTGTACTATGCTAGAGGTTCCACGAATGCCAATCTTAAGCCCGAAGATCTGAAGAATGGATTATACGAAGCCCTTGGCAAATTGGGGGCTCGCAAGAAAGTGGTTGCTATTCCACCCGACATCACCAGGCTCCATTCTCAGTCGGGTGTTCTCACCGAACTCGCGTGGTCATATTTTGGCGAAAACCTCACGGACATAGTGCCGTCCACGGGTACTCACGTTCCAATGACCGAGAGCGAAATCGGAATGATGTACGGAAAAACTCCAAAGAGTCTTTTCCGAGTACATGATTGGAGGAACGGCTTCGTGACCCTCGGCGAGGTGCCTCCCGATTATGTCCGTGAAATTTCCGGCGGTGTTGTGGATTATCCGATACCAATACAGGTTGACAAGCTCGTCGCGCAGGGGGGGCACGACCTCATACTCTCAATTGGTCAGGTCGTTCCCCACGAAGTAATCGGCATGGCCAATCATAACAAGAACGTTTTCATCGGTACTGGCGGGAAGGAAGGGATCAACAAATCGCATTTCCTTGGCGCGGCGTACGGAATGGAGAAGATAATGGGACGCGCGGACACTCCCGTAAAGAGGGTCCTGAATTACGGCTCCGATCATTTCGCGAAGCATCTCCCGATTGTCTATGTCTTGACCGTCATCGACAAGGATGAAAAGAACAATAACGTTGTCAGAGGACTCTTCGTCGGCGACGACCTCGAATGTTTCAACATGGCCGCGGAGCTTTCGCTTAAAGTGAATTTCTTCATGGTCGAAAAACCTCTGAAGAAGGTTGTCGTTTATCTCGATCCGACGGAATTCAAATCCACATGGCTTGGCAACAAGTCGGTCTATCGTACGCGCATGGCGATCGCGGACGGCGGAGAGCTGATTGTGTTGGCGCCGGGTCTTAATACTTTCGGCGAGGATAAGAAAATTGACGAGCTCATCCGCAAGTACGGTTACGTCGGCACGCCAAAGGTGCTCGATCTTGTTAATAAGAACGAAGATCTTAAATCTAACCTGAGCGCGGCGGCACACCTGATACATGGTTCCTCAGAGGGAAGATTCTCGATAACTTACTGCCCCGGTCACCTGACGAAGGAAGAGGTTGAGAGTGTGAATTTTAAATTCAACGACCTCGATACGATGACTAAACTGTATGACCCGAAGAAGATGAAAGACGGCGTGAACACGATGACGACTGGAGAGGAAGTGTTTTATATTTCGAATCCTGCCCTCGGATTATGGGCACACAAAGATCGTTTCAAATAGATAATAGATTGCAATGATTGTTATTCTGTCAATAGGAAAACGGGCTTTTAACTCTTAACTCAAAAGGGAATCCAGTATGTCACAGAAAGCAGATATCGGCTTGATCGGGCTCGCGGTAATGGGTGAAAATCTTGTGCTGAACATCGAGAGCAGGGGCTTCACGGTCGCCGTGTTCAATCGTACGGTGGAGAAGGTTGATCATTTTATGGGAGGCAGGGCCAAGGGGAAAAGTATTATCGGCGCTCACAGCATTGAAGAGCTCGTCTCTTCGCTGAAGACTCCGCGAAAAATTATGCTGATGGTCAAAGCCGGAAAGCCGGTGGACGAGTTCATCGAGCTCCTCATCCCTCACCTTGAGAAGGGTGATATAATAATCGACGGTGGGAACTCGCATTACCCCGACACGATCCGCAGGACGAAGTACCTTGAGAGCAAAGGTCTGCAATACATAGGGACGGGCGTGTCCGGCGGCGAAGAGGGCGCGTTGTTGGGGCCCTCAATAATGCCCGGCGGCTCGCCTGGCGCCTGGCCGCACGTTAAGCCGATCCTTCAGTCGATAGCGGCGAAAGTCGAGGATGGCACTCCGTGCTGTGACTGGGTCGGCAGCGACGGAGCCGGACATTTCGTCAAGATGGTACACAACGGCATCGAGTACGGAGACATGCAGCTCATCACGGAAGCTTACCAGATAATGAAGGACCTTCTGGGCATGAACGCCGTGGAGATTCACGAAGTTTTCAAAGAGTGGAACACCGGCGATCTCAACAGCTATCTCATAGAAATCACGCGAGACATACTCGCGTTCAAGGATGCCGACGGCAAGCCTCTTGTCGACAAGATTCTCGACACGGCGGGCCAGAAGGGAACAGGCAAATGGACGAGCGAGACTTCGCTGGATCTCGGGATTCCCCTGACGCTGATAAGCGAGGCTGTGTACGGTAGGAGCCTTTCGGCTATGAAGGAACAGAGGGTCGAGGCGTCGAAAGTTCTCCGGGGACCTGAGCCGTCTTTCAAAGGAGACAAGAAAGCGTTCCTCAAAGATCTTGAGAAAGCGTTATACGCGTCGAAGATTGTTTCCTACGCTCAGGGATTCACGCTTCTTCGGGCTGCGGCGGCGGAATACAAATGGAACCTCAACTACGGCGGTATTGCCCTTCTCTGGAGAGGCGGCTGCATCATCCGGAGCATATTCCTCGGCAAGATAAAGGAAGCTTTCGACAAGAATCCTAATCTCAGCAACCTTCTCCTCGATCCCTTCTTCAGTGATAAGATCGAGCAATCGCAGGATGGATGGCGGAGGGTTGTCTCGGCGGCGGTGATGAACGGGATCTGGGTGCCCGCGTTCTCCACGGCGCTTAGCTACTTCGACGGCATCAGGAATTCGCGTCTCCCGGCGAATCTTCTCCAGGCGCAGCGCGATTACTTCGGCGCCCACCAGTACGAGCGTGTCGACAAGCCGCGCGGTGAATTCTTCCACACGAACTGGACCGGCCACGGCGGAGAAACGGCTTCGTCCACGTACCTGGCATGAATCAAAACTCGAAATACGGCACTCTCGATCTTGGACAAACTCTAACGCATGAAATTCATTCCTTGAAATCGCAGTGCCACATCTGGCGGGTTGTTGTTCACTCGGCGCACCAATCTTTAGGAGCTTTGAATTTGTCAGAGTTTGGTAGTTCGGATTTAGTGCTTTAATAAGATGAATCAAGAATTGACATCAAAAGGACTAACAGGAATTTTACATGAGAAATGACTTAAGTATACCACAAAGGGGCGCGCTGGATTTCCTTTCGCTCGGCGCGCTCGTTCACAGGCTAGACCCCGGCATTGTTCCGTTCCGCAAAGCGACCGAGTGCAAGATCCATGTCAGCGGCGGCGAATTTAACGTGGCGGCAAACCTCTCCGACTGCTTCCAGCTGAATACAGGCATCGTCTCGGCGATGGTCGATTATCCAATCGGGGATCTTATCGCCGAGCGTGTGAGGGCGATGGGCGTGAAGCCTTTCTACAAACGCTTCAAGCACAACGGCGTTAACGGACCTAACATGGCGACCGTTTACAGCGACACGGGGCACGGAATCAGACCTCCAGTCGTTTTTTACAATCGCTCGAACGAAGCGGCGGCCCAGCTCAAGCCGGGCGACTTCGACTGGAACGCGATATTCGCGGACGGAGTACGCTGGTTCCATAGCGGCGGCATTTTTGCGGCGCTTTCGGAGACCACCGGCGAGCTGATAATCGAGGGAATGAAAGCGGCGAAGAAGGCCGGCGCGATGACGAGTTTCGATCTGAATTTCCGCGAGAAGCTCTGGAACATTTGGGGTGGGCAGAAGAAAGCCGTTGAAGTCATAGCGCGTATCGTCCAGAACGTCGACGTCCTTGTCGGAAATGAGGAAGATCTTCAGAAGGGTCTCGGGATCCCTGGACCCGAAGTGGCATCGAAATCGAAGCTCGACCCGACGACTTTCTTCGGCATGATAGATAAGGTCGTCGCCAAGTATCCTCACGTTAAGATCGTCGCAACGACTCTACGTGAAGTGCACTCGACAAACCATCATGGCTGGGGCGCAGTCGCGTGGGTTAACGGGAAGACGTACAGCTCTCCGACGGCGGACCTTCAGGTTCTCGACCGTGTGGGAGGCGGTGACGGTTTCGCCTCCGGATTCATCTATGGTCTTTTGACAGGCGAAACTCCTGATGAAGCGGTGAAACTTGGCTGGGCCCACGGTGCTCTGCTGACGACTTTCCCGGGCGATACGACGATGGCAACCGTGGATCAGGTTCGTGCGTTCGCCAAGGGGGGCTCGGCGAGAATACAAAGGTAATTGTGTGTGACCGTCACCATTAGGGGTGATGCAAGGCTGGTGGCGGTCACATCATGTGAAATTTGCTTGAAGGCCTAGTCTCCATTTGGTAAGTAGCTGGAAGTTCGCAAAGGGGCCAGGAGTGAAGGCGCTCAACAATGCGCCAGAAAGGGCGATCCGGCGCTCGGCCATAAGAAGGCTTCTAATCGGTACATCACCTATTATTTACTTTGTTGAAGGCCAACTTGGATTTTCTCGCCTCGGGTGGGGAGAATCCGATTCCCATTTGCCGCAGCTCATGACCGCACCTGGCTGAGCCAGGTATTTCGCCGTTGACGTTCAGACCTTTCCTGAATTGAATCTCTTATCTTCCCTCTCTAATTTAGACTCGTCAGTGGGGCGGGCTCATTGCCCGCGCGGTATGCAGAAGCACCTACCTTGAATTAATTCTAATAACCTGAGAAACGCAGATATCGTCCGAAGGCGGTTCAGAAATCATGTCTGATGGATGGTTAAGGCCGAGAAGGCTTTCACAACAGATAATCATATCGCTCACGATCATCGTAATGGTCGTTTCGGGCGTCTCCGGTTATATCAGCCTGAAGAACCAGGAAAAAGAAATCCTCCAGGCCATGATCAACGGAGCCGATCAACTGTCCAAAGGAATAACGAGCGCGACGTGGCATGCTATGCTTGCCGACGACCGTTCGGCCGCATATGAAGTAATGCAGACTATCGCTGCTAATCCCGGAATCAGTCGTATAAGGATATTCAACAAGGAAGGACGGGTTATGTTCTCGACGAGGAATGTCGACGAGAACCAGGTAGACAAGAACGCCGAGGCTTGTGCCATGTGTCATTCATCTTCGCGGCCGCGGGTGAACATCGACGCGTCTTCCAGAGCGAGGGTAATCAGAACCGGCGAAGGAAGCAGACAGCTCGCGATGATTACCCCCATTTACAATGAACCTTCATGCAGCGAGGCTCAATGCCACGCGCATCCAAGAACGACAAGCGTGCTCGGTGTCCTTGATGTTGCCTTCGACCTGAAGCCGCTGGATTCCGAGCTCAACGCGGCCAGGGCCGAAGTCCTGGCGGTTACCGGCATCCAGATCGTCCTGATCGGACTCTTCATAGTCTTCTTCACTCGGCGTTTTGTTGACAGGCCTATAAACAAGCTTATCGCGGGAACAAGAGCCGTCAGCAGGATGCAGCTCAACCAGGTTGTCGAAATCAGCTCGAGCGCTGAACTTGCCGAGCTAGCGCATGAATTCAATGTGATGAGCGAGCGGTTGAACAAGGCGATGGCAGAGTTGAACCAGGCGACGCAGGACCTGGAGCTCAAAGTTAAAGAACGGACGAAACAGCTCGAGGTGGCTCACCAGAAACTTCTACAGAGCGACCGCCTTGCCTCTCTCGGCCAATTGTCAGCGACTGTCGCGCATGAGATTAATAATCCTATATCGGGCGTGCTGAACCTCGCCATGCTCCTCGATCGCATCATGAAGGAGGACGGCATACCGCGCGAACGCGTTGCCGAGTTCAGAAAGTACCTCGGCCAGATCATAGACCAGACGACAAGGGTAGGAAGAATAGTATCCGACCTCCTAGCCTTTTCGCGGAGATCAAAACCGCAGAGCTCGAACGCGGATCTGAACGCGATTATCAGGAGCACGCTAAGCATACTCAGGCATAGATTGGAGCTTGGGAACATTGCCGCAAATCTCAAACTCTCCGATTCGCTCCCGCTCGTGGAATGCGATGGATCGCAGATGCAACAGGTAATAATAAACCTTGTCATGAACGGCGCGGAAGCTTGTCGTAACAGGGGTAAGGGAGAAATTTCGATAGAGACCCGGCATGAGGAGAATTCCATAATACTGGAAATCTCGGACACCGGAGATGGTATCCCCGCGGATGTATTGCCGAAAATCTTCGATCCGTTTTTCACGACAAAGGACGATGTGAAAGGGGTCGGGCTCGGTCTCTCCGTGGTCTATGGAATAATTGACGCTCATGGCGGCGATATCGAAGTGAACAGCGTGCCGGGCAAGGGAACGAATTTTAAAGTCACTATCCCGATGAAGAAAGGCCAGGCCAAGCCGTCGGATACCGGCGGAGCGTCTGCTTGAATCGCGGGATTTATATCTCGCCTGTTGGCATGGTCGGTGACGAAACGATCACCGTCATGGCTCGCTTTGTGAGCGAAATGTTCGGATTCGAGGTGGTGAGACATACTTCTTTTCCCGAACCAGATTTCGCTTATGACGCGAGACGCGGCCAATTTAGCTCCACGCTTATACTCAAAAATTTGGCGAAGGTTTGCCCGTCCGGTGCCGTTAAATTTCTCGCCGTCACGGAAGCCGATATTTTCATTCCGATGGTGACGTTTGTGTTCGGTCAGGCTCAGCTTTCTGGGAAGGTCGCTCTCGTCTCGTTGGCGCGATTATCGCAGGAATACTACGGCCTGGCTGAGAATAGCGATATTAAGATTCGGCGCGCGCGGAAGGAAGTCGCTCATGAGCTCGGGCACACTTTCGGACTCGTGCATTGCAGGGACAGGTCGTGCATAATGTCGCTGTCGACTGAGATTCTTCAGGTCGATGTGAAATCTGAAGATTTCTGTCCGGGCTGCTGGGCCATGCTTTCGGAAGAACTGGCTGCGCAGAAAGTCGTGGGACGAAAGGGACATTTGGAAACGCAGAAAAAGTTTGTGGAGGCGCGAAGATGAAAATGCAGTGGGAAATTCTTGTTGTAGATGATGAGGAAGTGATGCGCGAATCGCTCGTGGCGTGGCTGAGGGAAGACGGTTACGGTGTCGATTCGGCCGCTTCCGGAAGAGAGGCTATCGAAAAGGCACGGGAAAAAGACTATGCCATTTACTTCGTCGATCTGAAGATGCCTGGCGGTATCGATGGCATCGAGACGATGATGGAAGTCAAAAAAATTCGTCCTGATGCTTCGATCATTATCATCACCGCTTATGCAACCGTGGATACGGCGATATCGGCGATGAAGGAAGGCGCGCAGGAGTATATTGTCAAGCCGTGTAACCCCAAGGAAATATCGATACTTGTGGAACGAATCATAAAGGTTAAGAACCTGCAGCTTGAGAACACGATTCTCAGGCAGAAGTTGACAAAGCAATACAGCTTCCGTGACATCATTAGTAAGAACCCGAAGATGCAGGAGATTTTCGAGCTTGTGCAGGAAATATCTAGCCTGAGAAGCACTGTGCTAGTGCAAGGGGAAAGCGGGACCGGAAAGGAGTTGATAGCGAGGGCGATACACTTCTCGGGCGACCGGGCTTCGAAACCGTTCATAAGCGTGTCCTGCGCCGCGCTCGCGGAGACACTTCTAGAATCGGAACTCTTCGGTCATGAGAAGGGGGCGTTTACCGGTGCCGTGGCACAGAAGAAAGGGAAATTTGAGCTCGCGGAAGGAGGAACGATTTTTCTCGATGAGATCGGCGACATCTCCGCTAAACTTCAGATGGATCTGCTTCGGGTCATACAGGAGAGAACATTCTACCGCGTAGGCGGAACCGAGGAGTTGACGGTGGACGTGCGTGTAATAGCCGCGACTCACAGGGACCTTGCGGATGCCGTGGCCGCCGGGACTTTCAGGGACGATCTTTATTACCGGCTGAACGTCATCAATATCCAGATCCCCCCGCTTCGCGAAAGGCGCGAAGATATTCCTTTGCTCGTCAGAAGTTTCATGGACCGCCTTTCCCATGAACTTGGCAAAGAAGTAGGAGACATAACGGCGGCGGGTCTCAAGATGCTTATCGACTACGGCTGGCCTGGAAATGTCCGCGAGCTGGAGAATGTGATCGAGAGAGCGATGGTAACTTGCAAGACTACCGTGTTAACAGATGAGGATTTTGGCTTCCTGGAGCAGAACGGCTCGCGCAAACAAAGCTGGAACGTCCCCGATAATCTCCCTTTACGGGATGTCGAGAAGCAGGTGATAGTCGCAACAATCAAGCGCACTGGTGGTAATATCAAGGAGGCGGCTTGCTTGCTGGGCATAGACAGATCGACGCTTTATGATAAGATCAAGAAGTATGAGATAGAGCGATGAGATCCTTCCGCGTCATCAAGTGCCGTTGTGGCGGCATGATGGGCGCATGAGAGCCAACGTCCAAAGTTTTGGTATCATGATTCCAGCAACATCAGGGCCAGGATGTCTTCCCAACCTTGCTCCGGATAATTGGCTGCTATGTTGTCGAGAAGAACTCCGCCATCAGCCAAGCTGACTGCACCGTCGCTCGCACCAAGCGCCATCTCAAGGCGCTCAACCTCACTCGTCATCCAGGGACCAACTTCTAGGCCCTTCAGCAGGTGCCTTAAATCTGAGTCGTTACCGGGATTTACCTTCAAATAGAAACCTTCTTTTCGTCCGCCGACGGCGATGACTTCTCCATCCACCGGAGAAAGAACACGCGCCCGTGATGCCTCCTTTCTGAAATACCACCCAGTTCCATTCACGTGCAGTCTTGTGCCCACCGCTGGAAGATCAGCCTCGCACTGGCTCCACACTAAACCCTCCGCCAACTTGTCCAGGCCCAATGTCAACGTCCCATCGCTCTCAACGCGTACCCAGGTGTGCCCGCGATGATATAAGCAGTTAGCCGAAATCTTCAGACCAAACGGAATTTCTCCCTCACTGTAAACGGACTTGGTGATTCTGGGAACTCCGGTAATCTTAGAATGCACTTTACACGTTCTGCAATCGAATCCGTTTCGGCAGACTCGCTGGTTGACTTCGCCAGTAAAGGCGTGCCGGCAGACTTTCGCGAACTCCGGAAGACTCTCGAAGTCAAAGTGCCATCTTATCTCGTCGAGGCGGTCGGGTTTCAAATCCCGAAAGGCTCGGATGGCCGCGATACTGAAGCTTCCTAAAATTACCGCAACGACTGAGTAAAATATCGACAGGAAAATTATGTTTCCTGTCTGCCAGGTGAAACCGTACACCCACGGAAGCATTGTTTGGTCTCCTTAATTCACTTTCATCTCGATTTCCTGAGGGAACAGCCGAAGATATCTGAAAGAGAGCGAGTAGATGATCACTCCATACGCCACGACGAAGAGGAAAGCCGCGATCTCCTGCCAACTGGGAGTATAAATCATGAACCGGTCAAACGACATAGTGGGGAGTGAGAGCGTTTGAATGGTCATCACAAACCTATTTAGAACAATGCCGCAGCAAACCATCACGGAAGACGCGACCAGCCAGCCTGTTCTCAGCCTTCCGCTACCAAAGAGAAGGAAGAGCGACGGAACCAGGCCAAACACGATTATCTCCGCGAAGAGGATCCAGATGTTAAACGGTGCCCATAAGAAAAAGCCAATCCCAGACAAGCCAAGACTGGGAACGGTCCGGTTTAGCCAGGTGAGCGTATCGATCGATTTTAGCATTACGTAAACGACAAGGAGAGATCCGGATATGCGCGCGAGAAGCGCGAATACGTTATCGCTAACGAGCCTTTTCCTACTGACGCGGGACGCAATCCATGTTGTCAGGAGAATAAAACTCGGTCCCGCGGCGGCGGCTGAAATGATGAAAAGAAAGAATGTCGTCGGCCAGATCGCGAGACCCTCTCTGAATGCGAAAGGGTGTCCCTGGAGAACTCCGAACAATCCGCCCAGCGAACCCTGATGGAAAAACGACAGGAATGTCCCCACGCCCGCGAGCACGGGCATTATCCTGTGGAGCTCGTATTGCATCGCAAGGAATGCGGGGACTTCCTTCAACTTCTTGTTCCTCAGGACAATGGGTGCGTATTCGACGGACAAAACAACAAGGTAACACGTAATGCAAAAAGTCACTTCGGTCAGCATTGAATGGATATTTGGATGCCAGAAAGTGAACCACGCGCGAAGCGGCTGGCCGACGTCCACCATCAGCACGAGTATAGCCCCGCTGTAACAAATGAAACCGATGACCACTGCGCTGTTTAGGACAGCCCGAAGTTCTTCTCTCTTGAGGATGTAAACGAGGAACCCTGTGAAAAAAGCGCCGGCTCCCAGGGCGATTATCGAAAGATCGAGGAATATCCACACGCCGAAAGCAAAACGATTGTCCATGTTAGTCTGGTTGAGACCCTTCGCAAGGCAGAGGAAGATAGCGTACATCCCGATCGCGAGAATGATCAGCCAAGGAACCAGAAGGTAGAGGAACTTGCCAAAGGGCATTCGATTCACCCCGCGAGCTACCAATCGAATATCTTTCGTGCCATTATTCCGATTTCGATCCATGATGCAGTCTGTCCTGTGTCTAAATAATTCTTTAACTCTCAATCGGTTGTCGCGCCGCGTTTCAACGCTGAAGCTGGATCTTTCTCGGCGATATTTCGTACCCATTCCCGCTCAGAGAAATAATATATTTTCGGGCCGGTCCCGAGTCTCTCAAGGATTCGAAAGCTCCCGTTGCTTTGTGCAAGCCGATAAACTTCGGAACCCTCGTCTAGTAGGTCCCCGAAGGTCATGGCACTGGTGGGACATGATTCTACACACGCGGGGATGTATTCTCCCTCCTTGATTTCATCTCTCCCTTCTGCGGCGGCTTTTTCCCTCGCGGCCTGAAGCCGGTGAAAACAGAAATTGCATTTTTCGACCACACCACGCATGCGAAGTGAAACATCTGGATTCAGAGACCTCTCCATACCTTCCGGCCAAACGGGGTCCCACCAATTGAAATATCTCGCGTGATATGGACATGCCGCCATACAATACCTGCAGCCGAGACACCGGACGGGAATTTGGCCGACGATCCCCGTCGCAGGGTCCACCTCAACGGCATTCTGAGGGCAAACCGAAACGCAAGGAGGATGATGTTCACATTGCTGGCAAGAGACGGGGAAGAACACTGATTCGTTGTCCGGGAAATCCATTCCGTTGTCCGCCTTGTAAACCCTCATTAGGGTAATCCCAGTCCTGTCTGTCGCATCGACAGGCCCGGGTGGAACGTTGTTTTCCACCGCGCATGCAATCATGCAAGCGCCGCATCCCGTGCACCGGTCGACATCGATCACCATACCAAAATTATGCTTCTTCCCAGTTAAGCTTTTCACTTGATTTCCATTTGTCATAATAGCCTGAATTTCAGTTTGACGTTCAGAGTTACGCCGGTTCGATCATGGCGTTGGTAATTCTCCAGGTAGAGTCGCTATCGATCTTGCAGATATCTATGACTGAATCCTCGATCTTTGGTTCCGCGCGGTCAGGACTCTTCGTGAGAGGAACAACGGACGCCTGAATTATTCCAGGCATCACCGACTTGTCGAAACGTACCATGACGTATGCAGTGCCGTTTTCTGTCCTTACCCTGGCTTTTCCTCCATCCTTCAATCCGGCCGCTCTACCCGTGCTCGGGTTTACGGAAACGGTATTGGCAGACATTCTCAAGCCGGACTCTTGGTAGAGCTTCGACATGATTGGATTTGACTGAGCGGCTGTAAGAACACCTCGAGTTCCAAGCGGCAGGAGGACAAGCTCGCGGGGACCGTTGTTACCTTCGCCTTGGACGGGAACATTATTACGTGGCAGATGCGTACCGCCAAGGAATGAGTAGCGAATCGGTGGCAGTTCCGCGGGGCCGTCGTCAATCCAGCAACCACCCTTTTTGAGTCTCTCGAGAAATTGAGGCAAGGATAGGCCTGACAGCCTCTCGCTTCTTCCGGTCTCAGCATTAAAGACATTCCCTTTCGCCATGGAATGAAGCTTCTCGACCCTCTTTTTCAAGATGTATTCCATTCCTGAAAAGTCAGATCGTGAAGAGCGCCTGATATTAAGCGCCTCCGCGAGGCTGTTTATGAATCCATTTGGACGAACAGAAAATTTAGGCGCGGAAAAAATGGGAGAGACGACGCTGTATGAAGCAACGGTTGCGCTGGATGGAGTCGGAACATCGTCGGCGGTTTCCAGGTATGCGGGGGAAGGGAGTATGTAATCGGCATGGACGGCGTTGCCTGCTAAGTATGGGGCAAGGCTGACTATCGTATGTCCGGCCGGCGACAGCTTGCGTTCAACCGTTTCCCAGGGAATTGCGCACCCTGAATCCGCACCGTCCATGATAAGAACGCCTATTGAACCGTCGGGAATATCCGACAGCTGTTTCATTGAGGCAAGATGATTCGAGTCGTCAGATCCGTGCAAACCATAATATGGGCTGGGAAGTTTGCCGCGAGGCTTTAGACCTCCTTTCGTGCCGATCGAGCCGAGTAAAATATTGAGTCCCATGAAGGCGAGCTGTTCATCAAGTCTGAATGGACCGGAACCCGGGTTACCACCAAACATGACGATCGCTGGTTTTCTCCTGGCGACTTCTCTCGTGACCTCCACCAATTTGTCTGCCGGTATCCCCGTCTTTTCAGACACGTATGCCGGAGGATACTTCTCGATGAGCTTCATGAAAGAGTCGCCGGCCGCATTATCAAAATCGGCTGAATACATTCGCAGCCTATCTATGTTGCAAAGCCGCTCTCGTACCATAACGTTTGCCATTCCAAGCGCGAAAGCCGATTCGGTCCCCGGCCTGACTGGAATCCACTCGTCCGCGATTTGTGCGGTCCGGGAATGCGCTGTCTCAACCTGAATTAATTTGAGCTTCTTATCCCCTCCACACCGACGTGCTTCCGATATGGAAGCAAACTGCCGTTGCGTGCCCCAGCCATCGAGGATAGGCGTTCCGAAGCTCACTATCATGCGCGCGTCATTGACGTCGTAGCCGAAAGCGAGATCTCCCGTGTGCAGGGTTTGATCGGTAAGACGTGTCGGCACGCCATCACATGTCGGTGGATTGATATAGAAGCCGTTTTTCAATTCTCCGACAAATTTGCGATATATATGCGATATCGCTCTATCGGGCTGGTTGTCGAGTACCGCGACAGATTCGCACGAGGATCTTGAGATTGCTCGAGCAATATCGGAGATCGCTTCGTCCAGCGAAACCGGGACGAACTTTCCGTGTCCGATTATTTTCACGGGGCGATGAAGTCTCGAAGGATGATACCGAAGAAAGATAGCTGCGACCCCCAATGCGCAAAGCGAGCCGTCGCTTATCGGATGTCCTTTTGTACCCGTTATACCGACCGCTTCGAGCGAGCCGCGGCCTCGTTCGGATGCGCACCGCACTCGAACGCCGCATGCCATCGGACAGAGTGTACAAGTGGTATGACTGAAACTGATTCTCTCGTTCGAATGAATTTGGATCTCGCGCTGCCGCCCATATGGGAATGAAGGGCTTTGCGTCCATTTCGCGGACTCATCAAGAATTTTCCATGGTATCGGCGTTAACATGAAGCCAATTGCCGATCCTCCCACAAGCTTCATCCAGTCACGTCTCGAAATTCCGTTAGCCATTCTCTTTTCCTAATCGATTCAATCTTCGCTCGCTTTCCGCTCTTCAGTGACCGAGTACCCGGCGGGACGCGCGGAGATATACGGAGGTAAACTCCGCGCCATCTCGCCCGCGCTCAGTGACGAAAATAAATTCGCGGAAATCATAAGCGAGAGAGATCCAATTCATTTGTGGCAGTCGATGCAGCTTTCCTTGTGGCCGCGTTTGTTGTGGCATCCTGCGCAATCGTCCATCCTCATCCCCGTGGACGGAGTCGATGGGATGTCGAGCAGGGTGCTCCCGGAAACATCAATGCTATAGCCGCTGATTCGGCTGAACCTCGCCGGCCGAAGCTTGTCTGTAAATTCGTGACCGAAGTGGCACGTTTCGCAATCCAATTTCCCGACCTTCACGTGCGTCGCGTGCGAAAAGTAGACATTCTCAGGTTGGGAGGAATAAACGACCCAGCGTATTTCTTTGTGTCTAAGGATGTACTCGTCGACGAATTTCTTTTCTTCGTCGGAGACGCCGATTGTGTGAGAATGACATCCGGCACACTTGGATGTCCCGGGTATGCCGAGGAATCGTCCGTCTTTATCATATGAGTGGCAGTCGACGCATTTCAAACCGACATTGTCGCCGGCGTGAGTGCTATGACTGAATTGAACCGGTTGGGCCACAGGCGCGTATATGAAAAATGGAAAGATGATCCATCCCAGGAACAGCATACCGACAATTCCGAAGAAGAATATTGTTTTGCCGCGGACATCGTCCGTGCCTTTGCTTGCATTCCTATTTATAGCATCCGTTGTGTTCATGTGAAACCCTGATTTTCCTTCCGGCTCTTAAATATCCGTGAATCTTCCGGGAGGTAGAGAAAAAAATTCCCTTGAAAGGTATAGCGATTGTTCTCTTGTAAGCTGGCCGAAGATGTTTTCGGTAAATGTTCCACCATCTGCCAGAAGATGCGGCCCTTTCTGTTTGACCCGATCCGGCGTCCCATCGCCGAATGGCTGGGATGACACCAGCTCAGTCAATCTTCTGGTTTCACTTTCCATCCATGTCTTGGCATTTCTTCCGTAAAGCAAATCATCCGCATGCGGATACGTTTCAGCATGCGAGGGGCCGGGACCCTTCGTCGTGGCTGAAATGGATTTACCCTCAAAGAGCCAGCCGAGCGTGTAAGGGTCGGAGACTACGCGGTTCGGCTCGGCGCGTAAATGAGAGTTCGTTGTGGAGACCGATATCTTCTTCGGAAACGTCATCTGAAGCGCGATGCCGTTGGCCATCAGGGTGACCGTAGGATATTGCTCTCCTGAAGTCGTGACGAAATCGATTCGCTCCAGTTTTCCTATGACCCTTGCGAGGAACGCGTCTAATCCGACATGACAGGTGCCGTCGTCGTCGAGGTCCGCCCACATGTGATTCCGCGAATAGTGAAGCCAACCTATCGTCTGAATACCATCGACAACCCAGTATCCGCTTTCGTTTTCATCGTCGCGGTCGATCTCCGGGGCTACTATGTCGTGGTGTGTCAGGAGTTTTGGGTTTTGCATCGCCATGAGAAGCTCGCAATACCGATGGCTTGAAGTCCCACATCTCGTGAGAGAAGGATCGCTGTACGGGACATATTTGACCGTCGGCGCCGCGGCACAGAACTGGCAGAGTGATTCCTGGAGGAAAGTGCAATGATCTCTGCTTGGGAGATCCTCTAGGCGTTGTTTTGCTGAAGGGCAATCGACATAAGAAGTCGAAGAGCATCTTTCGGTGTTTGTGAAATCTCCCAAACGTGATGCCGACGACGTCCTCACGATGAGCTTTTTAAACTCTGACGCGCAGCAGAACTTAACCTGCGCTTCTCTCAGGAAAGGACACCTCATGACAACTCTCCTGTAATTGCTTTCAAACACCTCTGATCTCTCTTCACGACTTCTTCGCGGGGACCGATTCAATGCCGTCTTCGCTGACGACAAGCATTTCATCGACGCCCATTTTCTCGCCACCATCTGCCATCGTTACGCCAAGTCCATCGATCACGAAGGCGTGATCGTCGATTTCTCGCGAAGCGGTTTCCCTGGCTCTGACATGCTCTCGTATTTCTTTGAAGGCAGCATAACCTATGACTATGAGGCAAATGAGCGTCGCAATGCCGAGTATCAGATTCGTTACATTTAACCAGAAGACTTCATCGTACGTGAACACTTCAGACCTCCTTTTGACCTAAAAAGATTCAGGCCTAAGACTCTAATGGGCATTCATCGCTGGGCTTTCCAACAACCCTGAATTCTTTTGGCCTTTCAATTCAAACAGCACAAGGAACGTGCCGTTAGGTTTACAGGAACGAGTCCTCCTGACTAACGCGTTGAGAATTAGGAAGATAGAAAGTCGCGCGGCATGATTTGAACTTGCTCGACCATCCGATTCCTGAGGGAGATCCCTACATCCAGGTAGGGTTATGCAACACAGCGTGGCGAGATGAACTTTCGGTGTGGATATGAAAGGATGGTTTTTTCTATGTTTCCTGCTACGATCCCGACAAGCGGCCATTTCATTGATTGGAAATTCAAGCGGCAATATATTTGACTACAGTCACCCGATGGAATGTTCAGAGAGGAGAACGGTAGGCAATGGAAGACACTTTAATAAATTTGCACCAGCGCCTCGGCGCGCAAATGGCACAGGTAGACGGTATTTCTGTACCGGCCAGGTACACTTCAATGGAGGATGAGTACGCTAGCATCCGGAAATACGCGGGGGTTTTCGACCTCTCCCATTTTGGGAAGCTGCGCCTAACAGGCAAAGAGGCGCTCGACCTGTTGAATAGGATTTCCACAAACGACCTAAATGGTCTTTGCCCGGGAATGGGCAAGCAGTCGTTTTTCGCGACAGAGAAAGGAAGAGTAGTTGATCTATGCACGATATACGCGCAGCAAGGAAGCCTCCTTGTTTTGACGAGCCCGAATAACGCAGACACCGTCAAGAAATGGATCGAGAAGTTCATCATATCGGAAGATGTTAAGGTGGAAGACGTGACGAGGAATTTCCCGATGTTCTTTGTCGCGGGCTCATCTGCGGCTGACTTCATGAAGGAGTTCGCTCACTCGAGTTACAAAGCTTTCATCGATGTCGGAAAGATGCCGCGGTTCAATTTTATAAGGACCTTTCTCGGGTCGCACGAGGTATTCCTGTCCAGGACAAACTTCGTGTTGACGAACGGTTACCTTCTTCTTGTGAATCCCGCGGATACCGAGGAGATTTGGACTTCTCTCTTCGCGAATGCCAGGAATTACGGAGCTGTTCCAGCCGGCCTGGAGACCTTTGAGGCGTTGAGAATAGAGAATGGACTTCCACTTTTTCCGAACGAGCTTAACGAAGATGTCAACCCGCTCGAGGTTAATATCATCGAAGCGATAAGCGGCAACAAAGGTTGTTACGTCGGACAGGAAATTATCGCGCGGCTTCAGACATACGACAAGGTGAGGAAACGCCTGGTCGGTCTGGTGTCGGACTCGAAAATGCCGCGCGGGGCTAAAATCTACGACGCGAAAGCCGGTTCTGATATCGAGATCGGACACGTCACGAGCTCGGTGAAATCGCCGGGCTTGAACAAGGAGATCGCGCTCGCTTACGTGTCGATGCAGCAGGTGATTCCGGGATCGAAATACGCAGTGAAGGTAGGTGGAAAGACATCAGAGGCTGTGTTCTCAACGTTGCCATTTAACGTTTGAAAGCGCGGTCCCGAAAGAAAACCTGACTAACTGAAAGGAAGCTAATTCTTCGGTTATGGAGCAGATAAAGATATCGTCGGCGGTGGATAAGGCCGAGATTTACGAAGAGCTTCTCCCGCAGCTGGAGTCGCTCGTCTGCGGTGAAGAAGATTTCATCGCGAACGTTTCGAATTTATCCGCCGCTTTGAAGCAAGCGCTTCCTTACGTATCATGGGTGGGATTTTATTTCATGAAAGAGGGTGAGCTCGTAGTAGGGCCGTTCCAGGGAAAAGTCGCTTGCACTCGCATAAGTCTCGGGAGAGGCGTGTGCGGGGCGGCTGCCGCGGGTAACAGGACCGTCATTGTGCCGAACGTCGCCGAATTTCCCGGGCATATTTACTGCGACCCTGATTCAAAGAGCGAGATCGTAGTCCCCCTCAGCAAGGATGGTGAGGTCTTCGGCGTCCTCGACATTGACAGTGCCGAGTATGGCTCTTTTGATCCCGTGGACGGAAGGAATCTTGAGCGGGTCGCGAGACTCGTCGAGAGTTTGTTTAATCTTTCGAACAAGAAATTTTGAATGTAATGTCTTCAAAGAATGCGAAGAGGGAAGATAGGAAAGTCGCTCTAGTGACGGGGGGCGGTAGGAGACTCGGGCGCCAGTCGGCGCTTGCTCTCGCCAGAGACGGATGGAACATCGTCGTGAATCACGCGCACTCTCCAAAAGAAGCATCCGAAACGGCGAGAGAAATTAAGTCTTTCGGTGTCGAGGCCTTGAGCATAAAGGCCGACATCACGAGTTCGAAAGAAGTTGACGCAATGTTCAACCAGACCTTCGGGCATTTCGGCAGGCTCGATCTGCTGGTCAATAACGCCGCTATATTTCCTCCTGCAAAAAAATTCACCGAGATTACCGATGAACTTTGGGAACATGTGATAGCGACTAATCTCACGGGGCAGTTCTATTGCGCTCGCGCGGCGGCGAGACTCATGGAAGAGCACGGCGGAAAGATAATAAACTTCGCGTCGCTTGGCGGCTTTCAGGCATGGTCGGAGCATATCTCCTATAACGTCGCGAAGGCCGGTATAGTCATGTTAACCAGGACGCTCTCTAAGGCGCTCGCGCCGAAGATCACGGTAAACGCGATTGCCCCGGGTACGATTATAATTCCGGGCGAAGAGTCGAGCGACATAAAGCATATAGACGAAAAGAAAATTCCTCTTCAGAAATACGGTGAAGCTGGTGATATAGTCTCGGCACTTCTATATCTTGCACATGCCGACTACGTGACCGGAGAAGTTATTCATGTCGACGGCGGTAGGGCGGTTTTGTAACTGAGACAAGGAACATTTGCAAGCTCGTAAATCGGAGGTAAATGCCGGCGAAAAAGGTTACTGCTAAGCGAATCCACATCCCCGAAAAGGCCTACAAGAATATCGAATTTCTTAATAGCCCGAACGCGCGGGTAATAAGGATCCTTTCTGAATATCTCGAACCTCAAGCCAGGTTCCGAAAGCTTGGGATCAAGGATACCGTCGTGTTCTTCGGGTCAGCTCGGATACTTCCGATGAAAGAAGCCCGCGAGAGACTCTCCAACGCGCGCAAGAAAATTAAGCTGGCTGAAAAGAAAAGGTCGGCGACAAAAGATGTTAATCGGCTTCTGGCCGAGTTGAAAACTGCCGAATCGGGCGTCACGATGTCGAGATATTATGAGGACGCGGCGACGCTCAGCGAAATGTTGACCACATGGTCGAGAAAGAACAGCATTAAAGGAGAGCGGCGCTTTATCGTATGCTCGGGCGGCGGCCCGGGCATAATGCAGGCCGCGAACAAAGGGGCGATCCGCGCCGGTGGACTTTCAATCGGGCTGAACATCAGCCTCCCGACAGAGCAGTACCCGAATCCTTTTATCTCTCCGGAATTGGATTTCGAGTTCCATTATTTCTTCATGCGAAAATTCTGGTTCGTTTACCTCGCGAAAGCCCTGGTCGTTTTTCCAGGCGGCTTCGGAACGCTTGATGAGCTGATGGAAGTACTTACTCTCCTCCAAACGGGGAAAATTAGGAAGAAGATGAGCGTGCTGATATATGGCACCTCGTACTGGAAGAAGGTCATAGACTTCGACGCTCTGGTTGAAGCGGGCGCCATCGACCGTTCGGATCTTGACATGATCTCCTTTGCCGACGATCCGGTAACAGCGTTCAAGTTCCTTACGAGAGGGATCAGGAAGAACTATGGTTCAAAATGATACGGGAATGCATATGAAACAGGAGCCGGATTCCAAGTTCAAGGCGTTGATGAAACTCATCGATGATGACGACCCGCAGGTCTTTGCGGCAGTCGAGAGAGAACTTCTTGACGGCGGTGAAGATGTCGCGAAGATGCTCGAGCTCGAGATAGATAACGCAGACACTAACGTGCGGAAGAGGATCGAAAACCTTGTCTCCAGGATTCATCTCGAAAAACTCCAGCGGGAATACGATCACCTCCTCGATTTTGTCTCGCATCCCGATTTTTCTCTGGAGCGCGCTCTCTATCTCCTCGCCAAGCCCCTATATCCAAATGTGGAATTTGCAGAAATCGAGTCGGAGTTAAATGATCTCGCCAACGATCTCCGCAAGAGAATAGCCGCCGTCGAAGATCCCTATGATATAGTTCAGCGCGTGAATGATTTCTTTCTCAATGAAATGGGCTTCGCGGGGAATTCGAAGGATTACTACGATCCGGACAACAGCATTCTCCATCGGGTTTTGCAAACGAGACGCGGCATACCTATATCGCTCGGCATAGTTTATCTCCTCGTGGGAAGACGGCTCAATATACCTGTCTACGGTGTCGGAGCGCCCGCGCATTTCCTGGTGAAGTTCGTCCTTGAAGGAAAGGAATTTTACGTCGACGTTTTTAATGGCGGCAGGATCATGTCGCGCAAGGACGCCGAGGAGTCCATCAGCGACATGGGCTTCTCATTCGAACCGCGGTTCCTGAAGACCTCCTCAGATCTGGAGATACTCGCGAGGAGCTGCCGCAATATGGCGCGCGCATTTTCTGCTATCGACGAACAGCCGAAGGCGAACGTTCTGATGGAATTGTCGATCGAGCTGGAAAGGTTGGTTTCTTTTTGAAAATATACACGAAGACCGGCGACAGGGGAGAGACAAGCCTCTTCGGCGGAGAACGTGTGTCGAAGGATGAGCTGAGGATAGAAGCTTACGGAACCGTTGATGAACTCAATTCAGTCATGGGCGTCGCCCGCTCATTCAATGAAAGTGAAGAGATAGATAGCATTCTGGGTGAAATCCAGGAACGCCTTTTCGTTCTGGGCGCCGACCTGGCGACGCCAATGAATTCCCGGAACAGCTCGGTGCCTCGCATTTCGTCCGTCGACATAAACGCCATTGAGCACATGATTGATGAGATCGAATTGAAGCTGGCTCCGTTGAAGTCGTTCATATTGCCGGGTGGTTCAAAAGCGGCCGCGTTTCTTCACTTCGCGCGAACCGTTTGCCGAAGGGCCGAACGTCGAACCGTTACGCTTCGCAAGAATGGGGAAATCTCCGACGAAGCTATGATATATCTAAATCGCCTGTCGGATTTCCTTTTTGTCCTCGCAAGGTATGCCAACAAGACCGGCGGCGTGGCGGAGACTATCTGGAGCACGCGCAAGGGGCCCGGCAGTAAGCAATGACGTTTCTCAATCCGCTCGTCCTTATCGGGCTGATCGCGGCGGGGATTCCGTTACTCATTCATCTCCTGCAGCTTAAGAAGCTGAGACGGGTAGACTTTTCTTCAATAAGATTCCTTAAGGAGATACAGCACGCTTCCGCCAAGCGCGTGAAGCTTCGAGATTATCTGCTCCTTCTCCTCCGTACTCTCGCCATCGCGTCTCTCGTCATTGCCTTTTCCCGCCCGGCTGTGAAGGGATTCCTCGGGACAAATTCAAAGACGTTTGCTGTCATGATTGTCGATAATTCTCCGTCGACCACGGCCCGAAACGCGTACGGCGAAATAGCATCGCAGATCAGGACGGTTTCGGCCGCGCTGCTGAACAACCTTCACAACGGCGACGATGCCGCCTTAGTCCTTACGTCATCAGCGGGCGACACAGGCGCGGCTGCGTCATCCCTTACTCCAGGGACTCTTTCTAATTTGGTGTTGAGGTCGAGGCCTTCCAACGTGAGCCGTAACTACGACGCGGCTATTGACGAATCGCTCTCGAAGCTCAGAAGTTCAGGTTATGTCGACAGGGAAATTTACATCGTTGGTGATATGCAGCGTGGCGAGTTCGAGAAGGTAACACCTGCTGATGTCCCCCTGAACACCAGGATATTTTTCGTACGAATGGATGAATCGCCGAACGATAATCTTTCCGTCTCAGGCGTGAAGTTGCTCAACCCCGTGGTAGAGGTCAACTTACCCTCGGAAGTTGAAGCGACCGTGGTTAACAACGACGGCTCGGACAAGAGCGGCATTGTCGTTAGCCTCTTTATAGATGGGAAGAAGGTCGCGCAGTCGGTAGTTGATGTCGGGGCGGGCGTTTCGCGCCCGGTCAAGCTGGCATTTAGCGTGCCCTCCGGCGGCTTTCACGAGGGAAGTGTGCGGATCGACGATAACTCGATCCGGCGCGATAACAATTACTACTTTGCTTTTTACGCGATCCAGAGACTTAATGTCGTTGTCGTCAGTGAGAGCCCCCGGGGGAGCGACTTCGTGCTCCGTGCCGCGCAGGCGGTAATGGATACTTCTACCGCGATCGACTTGAGGGTTGTGACTCCGGATAATTTCGTGTACATGAATCTCGCCGGCGTGGATGTGGTCGTGGTCGAGTCCTATCCGTCAACGGCCGGGCCTTCCGGATTAGGCCTAGGGTTCGCTACTAAAGTGAGGCGGTTTGTCGAAGCAGGCGGCGGCGCGATTCTCTTCGCCCCGAAACCCGATGAAGTTAGCGCCTATGTTCCTCTCGTCGAAGGCTTGAAAATAGGGGTGGTCAAGGGACTATGGTCTGGAACGGGGAACTCATTCCTGAGTCTTGAGCATGTCAATGTTTCCGATAAATTCTTTTCGGGGATCTTCTCGACCGGGCAGGGCGCCGAGAAGATCAAGCGAAGCCTCGTGACCAAGATTTTGCGTGGCGTCGAAATTGAGGCCAACCCATTTGCTCATATTCTAATGAGCACATCATCAGGTCCATTTCTCCTCGACAGGGAAGTGGAAAACGGTTTCGCCTTTGCCATCGCATCCGGACCAGACACCGCATCGTCGACTTTTCCTGTCTCACCATTTTTTCCGGTGGTGGTACAGCGGGCTCTGTTTTACTCCGCGGCGGTGAGCCGCAGGCCGGCACAGGTGTACGCTGGAGAGGAGGCGACGTTCCGTTACTCCGGTGGAGGCATAAAATCCGCGTCACTTGTCTTCCCGTCAGGAGATAGGTCTGAAGTTGTGCCCGAATATGTCGGAGGGACGGCGCGCTTTACTTTTCACGATCTTGACAGGCTTGGAACTTACGCCCTTGTCGGCAGGGATACGCTTACTGACATCTCGGTTAACATAAATCCGCGCGAATCCGATCTCGCCCAGGAGTCTGACTCCGGCATCAAGAACTTCGCGCGAAAGATAGGCTTCTCATCCGACAACGTTTATATCGTGCAGGGAGGCAAGAATACAGTCGAGTCGGTCGATAGGCTCAGGCGCGGCGAGGACTTGTCATCGCTCTTTGCCGGCGCCGCTTTGATATTCCTCATAGCAGAGATTTTTGTCTCCAGAATGAAGACCATTTCTTAAACGAAGAGATTATATTTAAGTGAAGCTTATGATTCAAAAAGTGAGGTGTTAAAAAAGAAGTTGATTTCAACCAGCGATAAGCTTGATCGTGCGCTCGTTGTAGGGGTGATGTTCAAAAATGACGAACGCGTGCATGTTGAAGAGTATGTCAACGAGGTTGTACTTCTCGCGGATACAGCGGGCGCAAGAGTCGTGAGGTCTGTTTTTCAGGAGAGACAATCCGCCGATCCGGCGTACTTCATCGGAAAGGGGAAGGCTGAAGAGATAGGCCAGATATGTGAATTCGAGGATATTAATCTAGTTATATTCGACGACGACCTTTCCGGGGTTCAGATAAGGAATCTCGAAACGATCATTAAGAAGAGGGTCCTTGACAGAAGCGGGCTGATACTGGATATCTTCGCTCTTCGGGCGAGGAGCCGCGAGGCGAAGCTGCAGGTTGAGATGGCGCAGCTAAAATACAATATGTCGAGGCTTGCCGGTCAGTGGCAGCACTTCTCGAAACAATACGGCGTGATCGGCACGAGAGGACCTGGCGAGAAGCAGATCGAAGTCGACCGCAGGGTGATCAAGAAGCGAATATCGGCCCTGCGTGAGAAGCTGGACGACATCGCCGGTCAACGCGAGCTTAGGAGAGCGCAGAGAAACGAGTTTCCTAAATTTGCCCTTGTCGGTTATACCAACGCAGGCAAGTCGACACTTATGAACGCGCTCAGCGGCGCTGAGACTTTCGTGGAGAACAGGCTCTTTGCCACGCTCGATACTTTCACGCGTAAGACATTCCTTAGCAGTTCGATCCAGTGCCTCCTCGTTGATACCGTGGGATTCATCCGAAAGCTCCCTCCTGATCTCGTCGCGTCATTTAAATCGACGTTGGAAGAGGTCGCTTTCGCCGATTACATACTGCATGTCGTAGATATTTCCAGCCCGACTTTCCGCGAGCAGATCGATGTGGTCAACGAGACCTTGACGCAGCTCGGATGCGCCGATAAGCCGACGGTAATAGTGTTCAACAAAGTGGACCGTGTCGCCGAGTTCGGTCTCGTCAGGAGCGTGCTGAACGAATTCAACGGTAGCTCGGTCGCCATTTCAGCGGAACGGCATATCAACCTGAACCAGCTCAAGGAAAAAATGCTCGAGCTTATGGGGTCGGATATTGTCGAGAAGTCTTTTCGAATAAAGCCAACGCAGCCGGAGAAACTGGCGAAGATACTCTCGGTCGCGGAATTCGTCCAATCTACAGGATCGTTTGGAGGGGGCGATCAACCTGAGAGCTTCCAGCTCAAGGTACGCATGAGGAAAAAAGACTGGGAAAAACTCAAGCGCGAAATATACGCCTGACCAATAGACGGAGAATCAATGAACGTCATAGATAAGACACTCTATCATCAGATACATCCGTTCAAAATGGTCACCGATGTAGTGGCGGCATTTGTCGCGGTATATCTTTTCTGGCTTCATCTCCTTATAGAGGGGCTCGTCGTTGGATTTGTCCCGTCGCTCGTGATATCATTCTTCATGATAAGAACGATGGAGTTCGACAGGGAGAAGCAATCCGCGTTCGGGAAATATGTGAAGAGATACTTGGGACGCGGCGCGGATACGACGCGCTCGTTAGGTTTCTTAGTGATGCTCGGAGGAGGATGGTTCCGCATGCTCTGGCTCGTGGCCCTCGGCTTTCTCATAATTGTCGGCGTGTGGGTGAATGGGCTCGTTTACAAGCGCGCGATGCCGGCAGAGGTCCCGAGGAAGAAGAAATCAAGATAGGGCGGATTAGTAGAATTCTATCCGGGGGAAACGTTTGCGCCGAGATCCGTCTCAATTCGGCGTCCCGAAGCGCCTCAGGTTTCCTAGGACGACTACCTAATAGTTGACCAGTCCATAATTCCGTTGTCTCCGAAGGCCACAACACTTTTTACCTCATTCCCGTCAGGCTTATCCTCATCTTAAACTCAAGTTCACATTGGCTTAATGTGTCGTTCGTAGTTTGTTGTAAAGAGGGGTAACAAAGGCGCTGCCACAGTCAAGGCCTCCACCAGACCACACCATCCAAGCCACAGTTCAAAGCAAGCGGCGCCTTTTTGTCTTGACTAGTATCGATATATGTATTACTCTACATATATAATTTTGTAATCGAGATGAAAAACGTTGGTGTCATATTTGCCGCGCTGAGTGATCCTACAAGGAGACGTGTGCTTGAAAATCTCCGGAGCGAAGACCTCACTCCTTCCGAACTTCTTCAACGGATAGAAGTGAGTCAGCCTACTCTTTCACACCACCTCGACATATTGAAACGAGCGGAGCTTGTGGAAACTACACGCGAGGGACAGTTTATCCGATATTCGCTCAACATGACAATTTTTGAGATGGCGCTTGAATACATGGCTTCACTCACCAAAAAAGGGAAATCAAAATGAAGCTAAGCTGGAAACGCGAAATACTTCCCTGGTGTCTGTTTATCGCTATGGTTATCGTCGGAGCATATTACTACCCGCTCTTGCCAAACGTGGTGCCGAGTCACTTCGGCTTGAACGGGAAGCCGGATGGATGGATGACAAAGCCGATCTTCTTCATCGCGGGTCTCTTTCCGTTCTTGCTTGTCTATTTATTGCTGACCTTCCTTCCGTTTTTCGATCCGCTGAAGAAAAAGATCGAGCCCAGGTTTAATGTGATTTTGCGATTGCGGGATGTCGTCCTGGTCTTCACGGCGGTTATTTTCTTAGTTACTCTGAAAGGAGCGCACGACAAAATGCTGAGCGTAAACGTCTTCGGCATAGCGATCGGGCTCCTCTTCATCGTGATGGGCAATTATATGCCCAAGGTGCCGCAGAATTGGTTCTTCGGGATAAGATCACCGTGGTCGATCTCATCGGAGATGGTCTGGAAGAAGACCCACATATTGGGAGGCTGGCTATTTACTCTCGCGGGGATCGTTTATATCGTGTTTGTATCTTTGAAATTAAGGCCTTTGTTAGGGCTGTACGTTTTGATTGTTGCGGCAATTGTTCTATACGCGTATTCGTTTTTTATTTTCAAGAAGCTGCAGAAGACAGGCAGCCAGGCGGGCTAAAATCCTGAATTCGAAAAGGACGGCGTGAGGCCAGCCAGGCATCTAATGTGGCGAACTTTACGGACCGTCGATAATGGCTGTCATAGAACCATCAGACACACAGAACAGGAAAGCGGGAATTGAGAAATGAAGAACTATTTGTTACTTGCGATAACTCTTTTTGCTATGATATTGATCGTTCCGGTCAGATCGATGGCATCGGACGGTGCCAACGTGAAGACCGCTCGAAAGGTCATCGGGCTTCTCAATAAAGGAGAATACTTCCAAGTCACTTCCAACTTTGACAGCACTATGAAAAAGGCTGCTCCCGAATCAAGGCTTCGCGCGATTTGGACTTCGCTCATCAAGCAAACCGGAAAGTTGCAGGAAGAACTCAGCGACACTTCGTTTGATTTCAATGGGTATAACATAGTGATCGTGACCTGCCAGTTCGTCAAATCGAAATTAGATGTGAAGGTTGTCTTCGACAGAGGTTCGCGAATCGCGGGACTGTTTTTCGCGCCTCATGTCGAACCCGCCAAAGAGGAGGGGTCAGGCGGGTCGAGCCCGTCGGACAGTCTGAGAGGAGCGCCATATATTTCAAAGGACGTAACCTTCAAGAACAGCGAAGCGAATGTTACGCTCGGCGGCACACTTACGTTACCGAATTCCATCGGTCGGTTCCCGGCGGTACTCCTTATCGCGGGATCAGGTCCGAATACTCGCAACGAGACTATCGCGGGCCATAAGATATTTCTTGCGATAGCGGATTATCTGACGCGACACGGCATTGCCGTCCTACGCTACGACAAGCGAGGCGTCGGACAGTCCACTGGAAATTATGGCGCTGCCACGACGTTGGCATTTGCTTCTGACGCGCTCGCTGGCGTCGAGTACCTCAAGACTGTCAAGCAGGTAGATCCCAAGGAGATAGGCCTTGTCGGTCATAGTGAAGGGGCGGAGATTGCGCCGATCGTCGCAGACCGCTCAAAGAGCGTTGCCTTCATCGTTATGCTTGGAGGACCAGGCGTTCCGGGATACAAAATCGTAATGAGCCAGGTCGCTTTGATAGATAAGGCCTCGGGAGTGAAGAAGAGTTCACTCGATTCCGCGCTGGCCCTGGAGAGGAGGATTCTCACTATTGTCAGGACGGAGAAAGATTCCGCTCGGGCAGCGCTCAAATTGAGAGATATCCTTGAAAAGGAAAACAAAGAGCAGGCTGCTGCCGCAAACGCCTCGGTCTCGGAACTGCTCTCGCCTTGGTACAGGGAATTCGTTTCTTACGATCCGCGACCAGCGCTTGAGAAGGTTAAGTGCCCGGTGCTTGCACTCTGGGGAAGCAAGGACCTGCAGGTTCCTCCGGCGGAGAATATGCCTGCCGTTCGGAAGGCGCTTCGGAAGGGGGGCAACAGGAATTTCAAGCTTGTAGAAATGAAAGGCCTCAACCATCTCTTCCAGACCGCCAAAACCGGTTCGCCGCTCGAGTACGGAATGATCAAGGAGGCGATTTCCCCGAGAGCGCTCAGCACAGTTACTAAGTGGATACTCAAGGTGACACGCGACGAGCGTTAAACGTGGAAAAGGCCGACCAGTCCGCCATCTTAATCTCTTAACTAATTAGTCGCTCGGGACGAAAGTCGTCCCGAGTTGATAAATGGAGAGATGGTCCCTTTGCCTCCGCCGTATGATCTTTCAACTGGACTTACTCCCAACTCTTCAGCGGGCAAGTTGGTTTGGCTCTGCTCCAGTTCTTAAATTATCCGACAGAAATCAATCCTGAAGAAAGCGGAGGCCGGTATGGCGAAAAGTAAGGGTCGCGTCAGTAAAAAAAATAATCCATCGCTGAACGCCGCAAGGCAAGTCGGAAGAGGGAGGCCGAGAACGCGGGCCGGTAATAAGATTCCTGGCGTGCGAAAAGTTAGCCGATCCTCATTTGCCTTTGAGAAAGACACCCTGGATATCCTCCGTTCCGCTCTCGACAGACTTGAAAAGGGGTTCGCAGGTTTGCCCGCCACTGGAGTTGCGCTGGGCAACAGACGCGACTTCGAGAAGGTCATGCTGGAGGTTGCCGATCGGATGCAGGACAACTACCCATACTTCCATCCGCTGTACGCTGGGCAAATGCTGAAGCCTCCTCATCCGATCGCGCGCGCGGCCTACATGCTTTCGATGTGGATCAACCCGAATAACCATGCGCTCGACGGCGGGCGCGCGAGCTCCAGAATGGAAAAGGAAGCCGTTGCCGACATCGCGCGTATGTTCGGCTGGAAGACTCATCTCGGCCATCTCACCGGCGGCGGGACGATGGCCAATCTCGAGGCGCTGTGGGTCGCTGGTCAGATGAATCCCGGCAAGAAAATCGTAGCTTCGGAGCAGGCGCATTACACGCATTCCAGGATCAGCGCCGTCCTCGGTTTGAGATTCCAGTCCGTCCCTTCCGATGGTAGCGGTAGAATGGACATTCACGCTTTGAAACCCATTCTGGATGCCGGAGACGTAGGGACGGTGATCGCTACCGTAGGCTCGACCGCCACCGGTGCCATAGATCCTCTCTGTGAACTACTCGAACTTCGCGAGGAATATGGATTTCGTCTCCATGCCGACTCCGCTTACGGCGGTTATTTTGTGCTCGCTGATAATCTCACGAAGGAGACCCGCGCGGTGTTTGACCGGATCGGTGAGGCGGACTCCATAGTCGTGGATCCGCACAAGCATGGCTTGCAGCCGTACGCCTGCGGGTGCGTGCTGTTTCATGATCCGACGGTCGCCAGGTTCTACAAGCACGATTCTCCCTATACGTACTTCACCTCCGAGGAGCTTCATCTTGGTGAAATAAGTCTGGAATGTTCAAGGGCGGGCGCATCTGCCGTTGGATTGTGGGCGACGCAAAGGATGCTTCCTCTCGTGAAGGGAAGTGACTTCGCAAAATCTTTATCGAGCTGTCGGACAGCCGCCCTCGATCTTTACGGGCGGATTCGGGCCGATGAAAGGTTCATCGCGCCGTTTCCGCCTGAACTTGATATCGTCGTTTGGGCGCCTGTGACACGCAGCGTCGCAAGAGCATCGGATCTGTCCCGCGCGATCTTCGATGAAGCGGCGAAACGGAACCTTCACCTTGCCCTCGCTGAACTCCCCTCTCGATTTTTCGATCTCGAATCCGTCGGCATGGAGCGCGACGCAGAAACAATTACCTGTCTGAGATCAGTCCTGATGAAGCCCGAACATGAAAAATGGATCCCGCGCATATGGGAAATTATGGACCGCTCTGCAAGCGAGGTACTGAATCCTAGATAGGACAGTCAGAAATAAGCTGATGAATTAGCGGGTCGTGAGAATTAAACCGGGCGAATCTGTGTTACATAATGAGAGGCTGGTCTTGCTTGAAATCGACATGATGGCAAAGAGAGATGTCTTTGGCCGGAATGATTTAAGCGTAACAAAATTGAGGCACTATGCGGACCTTAAAACACTTATTCGATAGAAACCGGAAATGGGCAGATTCCATAAAGGAGAAGGACCCCGATTTTTTCACGCGGCTTTCTAAGCAACAGTCTCCCCAGTATCTGTGGATTGGATGTTCGGACAGCCGCGTTCCCGCGACTGAGATAGTCGATCTAATGCCCGGCGAAATATTTGTCCACAGAAACATAGCAAACCTGGTAGTCCACTCGGACCTGAACTCGCTCTCTGTTATCCAGTTTGCGGTTGAAGTTCTGAAGGTCAGACATATCATAATATGCGGGCATTACGGGTGTGGTGGTGTGAAGGCTGCTTTGGAAGGCACAAATCACGGTCTTATTGACAACTGGCTCCAGTTTATAAGAGATAACTACCGTCAACACCAGGCTCTTGTCGACGCGCAGCCCAACGAGCCGGCGCGGCAAGCAATGATGTGTGAGCTGAACGTCATGGAACAGGTCTGGAACGTTTGCCAGACCACCTTTGTCCAAAACGCTTGGGAGAGCGGCCGTGAGCTAAACGTGCATGGATGGATATACGATATTGCGGACGGAATCTTGCGGGACCTTGATGTAACCGTCACTAGCAGGGAAGAGTCGCTGGCGATAAGAAGGAAGGTCTAGCGTCAGTAGGGCAAGTCCGTTGCATGACCTTCCTTCCGGGAGCAGGCGATTTTTCTAAAAATGCAATCGTTCAACGCGGAAAGATTGTATTAGGGATCTACCCACGGTGACTCGCTAGAGCCTTGCCGACGCTTTAGTGTTTGCCATACATGAATATTCCATCGAGAAACGCGAAGTCTTTGAATCTATCATTTGCTCCGCGCACCGCTCCACTTTCCCCCGTGAAACGCGGCAAACTGTCATTGCCAGCGCGACGAACCTCCGATAGGCAACCAACGACTTGGCGACGCCGGCCCTGAATGAGAACCTCCGTGAGCCTTTCTACTCCAAGATTTTTCCTCCACTTTTTGTATCTTAGTCTCGGCGTTCAAACAAACGGAGCAACAAGACGAAATGAAACGACAAGTCGGCGCAGGAACAACCGGCAAATTCACGGTCGGCCTTATCCAGATGTCGCTCGGTAGAGATGTGAACTCAAACTTGAAGAAGGCTGTATCGCTTGTCGAAAAGGCCGCTAAAGATGGGGCCGAGGTCGTTTGTCTCCCAGAGCTTTTCAGGTCGCAGTATTTTTGTCAGACAGAGGACATCAGAAATTTTGACCTTGCCGAGACGATTCCTGGTCCCTCCACTGCCGCTATTTCAAACGTTGCAAAGAAGCGTAAGATTGCTGTTGTAGTACCACTCTTTGAGAAACGCGCGATGGGAGTGTACCATAATTCTTTGGCTGTTGTTGATTCCGATGGAGAGATAGCGGGCGTTTACAGGAAGATGCACATCCCGGATGATCCCGCCTTCTACGAGAAGTATTATTTCACGCCCGGCGATCTCGGCTTCAAGACTTTCAGGACTGCCTACGCCGATATTGGAACCCTTATCTGCTGGGACCAGTGGTATCCGGAAGCGGCGAGGATCACGGCATTGAAAGGCGCGGCGATACTCTTCTACCCTACGGCGATCGGCTGGCATCCGCACGAGAAGGCCGAGCACGGCAAGGCCCAGTTAGATTCGTGGCAGACCATTCAGCGCGGACACGCCGTAGCGAACGGAGTCTACGTCGCGGCTGTAAACCGCATCGGGCTGGAGAAATTGAGTCCCGAAAACCCGGGCATAGAATTCTGGGGACATTCTTTCATCTCGGACCCGCAGGGACAGATCATCGCGCAGGCTTCCGCGGACAAAGAAGAGATAATCGTGGCCGAAGTCGATCTAGATCGTATTGAGTATATCCGGCAGAACTGGCCATTCCTTCGCGACAGGAGGATTGACGCGTATGACGGTATCAAAGAGAGATTCATTGAAAGATAAGACTATGACCGTCTTAATCGCGAACAACACTCCACGACCTAAGCACTAGACTCCAAACGAATTCTAAAGTCCAAAACAAATGAAATCCTCCGCGAATTATACTTCGTGAATTTCAGAGTTTTGATTTGTTTGGAATTTAGAATTTAGGACTTAGAATTTGACAGACAAGATCAGCAAGACAAAACAGAATGTCCTTCCCGCAGAGCTCGGCTACCGGCTTCCCGCCGAGTGGGAGAAGCATGATGCGACATGGCTTGGGTGGCCGCACAACAAGAGCGATTGGCCCGGTAAATTCGCTCCGATACCGTGGGTGTACGCGGAGATCGTGCGAAGGATCTCTGCCGGAGAAAAGGCTAGAATAATCGTCGAGTCGAAAGAGCATGAGTTGCGGGCGCGGACGGTTTTAAAATCTGCAAATGTCGATTTGTCCAATGTCGAATTTTTCGTGCTTAAGACGGACAGAGGATGGACTCGCGACTCAGGTCCGCAGTTCGTGAAGAATTCCGATGGAGTCGCGCAGGTGAATTTTAGGTTCACCGGCTGGGCGAAATACCCTAACCACGAGAAAGATCGCCATCTCCCTGCCTTCATTTCGAAGAAGCTCGGCCTGCATGCTTTCCTTCCTGAAGTTGCGGATCGCCATGTCGTCCTTGAAGGCGGTTCGATAGATTACAATGGAAATGGCTCGATTCTTACAACAGAAGAATGTCTGCTCGACGAGAAAGTCCAGTCACGAAATCCCGGTTTCACAAAGGATGGCTACGCGAAAGTGTTCCATGATTACCTCGGTGTCGATAATGTTCTCTGGCTGGGCAAGGGCATAGCTGGCGACGATACTCACGGGCATGTCGATGACTTGTGCCGGTTCGTAAACGCGAAGACGATCCTCCTCGTCCAGGAGGAGAATTCGATGGACGACAACTACCGGTCTCTTCAGGAGAACAGGGAGCGCGCGCAAGATTTCAGACTTGAGGATGGCTCGATGCCGGATATCCAGTATCTACCGATGCCGCAGCCGGTAATCTTCAAGGGGCAAAGGCTTCCGGCAAGTTACGCCAACTTCTATGTTTCAAACGCCGCGGTCCTCGTCCCGACGTTCGATGATCCTAACGACATGCGCGCGCTCGGTATCATAGGAGAGCTTATTACCGACCGCCCTATCATCGGCATTCACGCGCTCGATCTAGTCTGGGGACTCGGTACGCTTCACTGTTTGACACACGAACAACCGGCTAAGTAAGCGACTCTGTGATTCTCCCGCGAGCGGCGATCACAGAAGTGCTCACATGGTGGTACGCTCGCTAATATTGCGGGACTTGAAGTGATACTTCCAGATATTTCAATTTCTTGCAGTGGCGCAAGGTCCATGGATGTAAGCCGGCGGGCCTGAATGGCGCGATTTGCGGAATGCGAGAAATTGGCCGGCAGCGATTGCATCTTCGCTTTATTTGCCCAATATTGTGTCTAAAACTCACAAACTAAAAGGAGTAAGTATGGGAAAAGCACTGACAAAATCCCAAGTGGCGGATTACATGGCAAAGAAAATGGATCTGAAGAAGAAGGTCGCCGCCGGATTTCTGGATGAGCTCGCGGGCTTGGCATATCGCGAGGCTAAGAACTCGTTTACGATTCCAGGACTTGGAAAGCTTGTGCTCGTAAATAGAAAGGCCCGGATAGGAAGAAATCCTGCCACAGGAGAGCAAATCCAGATTCCCGCAAAGAAGGTTGTCAAATTCCGGGTTGCAAAAGCCTGTAAAGACGCAGTGTTAGGAAAGAAGTAAGACCTGATCTCGAACTCGCCGATGTGAATCGGCAGCTTTCGACACTCAGTTTCTCAGGAGTGATCGTGGTCCCGCATAATCAAAGCGGGAATGTTCGGGAAATGAAATCCCACCAGGCAAATCCGTTTGGTGGGTTTTTTTTATTGCGTGCGCCGCTACTCGAATTCAATTTTAGAAATGTCTGGACGACAGCCGAACTGTCGTTGGGCTGGATTTCCACTGACGGAAGGATTAAGGCCACTCGCCCATGTCAGTATGTAAAGTCATTTCCTCATTTGAATAATCTATTCGCTGTCGCTAGACTGTATGAGCTTCGTCAGTAACCGCGCGACGATAAGCAGAGTGGTTTCCGGCCGAACTGGCGGCGACTCAGAAGACACTTACAGGAATCAATTAGATACGATCAAGTAAATGGCTAAGCGCAATTGACAACGAGGACCGCGATAATTGTCGGACTGGCTATCTATGCATCCCTGATATCGTTCCTATCGGTTTTCATTGCGTCTCGCGTTAGGGAGGCTGACGACTATCTTATTGCCGGGCGCCGGATCCCGTTTTGGATACTGACCGGTAGCATTGTGGGAACCTGTGTCGGGACGGGAGCCACGATCGGGGCATCCGGGCTGGCGTTTCAGCACGGGTGGGCTGGGAGCGCTTATCCGATGTCGCTTGGACTAGGGGTTCTTGTGACGGGGCTTCTCTTCGCTTCCATGCGTCGCTACAACTTCATGACACTCGGCGAGGAAATCGCATGCTACTACGGGAAAAATCGGGCGGTGGTCGAATTTTCAAACATAAGTCTTTTTCTCTCACAGCTCGGCTGGCTTACTGTTCAGATTATGGGAGGGGGCGCCGTCTTGAACGCCATTTTGGGTCTTGGCCCAAAGCTCAGCATCATCGTGGCTGGAGTAATCATTGCGGTGCTTTGTATCCCGGGCGGATTGCGAGCCGTGATTTACGTCGCCTTCCTTCAGGGCATTCTTCTGATTGTCGGTTTCGGCTCGCTTGCTAAGGTTGCATTGATGAGCGTCGGAGGTCTGTCAGGATTGCGCGCCTCATCTCCCTCCGTTTATTTTTCGTTCTTAGGAATTAAATCTCTTGGATGGTTGCAGCTTGCAGGATTAATCATAGTGCTTGTGCTGGGAATTGTCGCCGAGCCGGGCCGGAGGCTCTCAGTGTATGGCGCGAAGAGCGAGAGTGTCGGAAGGTGGAGCATGTTATTAGCAGGCTCTGCCGTTGTCCTGTTTTCCGCCACCATCGGCATTGCCGGGATGTACGTGCTGAAATTGAATCCGGGTCTGCTTCGTCCTGATCTCGCGCTCCCTTGGCTTATACTGAACGCGCTTCCTCCATGGCTTGCGGCATTGCTCACAGTCGTTATCAGCTCAGCTATTTTTTCCTCGGCCAGCGGAAGCGCAAGCGCCATCGGCTCTTTTTTCGTAAGACATATTTACCACTCCGTGACTCACAGATACCCGAAGCATCCAGTAGCCGCGACGAGGTTCGGTCTCGTCGGCGCGTTTGTTCTTTCAACTTCAGTTGCTCTCCGAGCGAGCGACATCGTGGGGTTCGTAATGAATTTTCTCCCATTAACGGCGACGGGACTCGCGATAGTAATATTGTTTGGCCGTTTCTGGAAGCGCTCCAATTGGCAGGGGGCAATGGCGGCGTTGGTCGTGACACCCGTAGTCGCCCTTTTGCTGATGTTGTTCCGTTCGAACGCAGGACTTCTGAGAGTTCCCATCCTGCCCGCTGCTGCCGCTGGCGTCATGGTACAGGTAGCCGTGAGTTTGCTGACTCCGGCAAGCGATCACAGTTTTGAAGAAGTGGCGGAGGCAATGAAGGACGAACGGCAGGCCATCGAGGGGGAAAGTGTTCGTGCCGGCAGCGAAGGAATGACAGGCAGCATCGGGTCGGGACTCGGTTGACAAGGGCGGCCGCTGGGCAAGATCCAAGCTGATCATTGGAACCAATTGTCTTTATTCCGGAAATTGCATCCTTGGATTGAAGGCGCCTCGTTGACATATCGACGCATCAAGAGTAGGTATTTTTCCGCGGACAAATTTGCGGCGGGGACACTTGGCCAGAACCGGACTCGGAAGCGCAAAAAGGAGACCCTTTGGCTCGTTTCTTGGATCGGTGATAGTGCTTGACATCTTCGCAGGCCGCAAGGTATATTCGGACAGTGAATATACCGACCGTGGGTGTTTGGCACACGAGGCGGAACAACTCATTCACTTGAAGGACAGCAGTTAGTTCAAGCTTGCCGTCTCAAGAAATGTTCATCACAGTTTTCTCCTTTAGAAGTGAGAATGATGTCTGAGGCTGTGCCTCCGACTTTTCGAAGGACCGCTTTTAAAACGCGGGGATGTGAAACCGACGACGGACTTCGCCAGGAACGTTGAGTCCGCGATCATACAAGTGATTCAAATTATCAACCGGAGTATAGAATGAAGAAGATGATTCTAGTTTTGGCGGCGCTAGTCAGCTGCAGTGGATACGCATTTGCCGGGGGACCACAAATATTTCCAACCCCGATTATCCCTTTCGCGCCTAAACATTATGTATGCTACCGCGCTGACGGACCGATCAAGATCGACGGCCATCTGAATGAACCATCATGGAAGAAGGCCAAGTGGACAACCTACTTTGTGGATATACAAGGGCCGTCACAGCCGCTTCCCATCTATAAGACCAGGGTGAAGATGCTCTGGGACAGCAAGTACCTTTACATCGGCGCCAGGTTACAGGAACCCAATCTCTGGGCGACACTCAGACAGAGAGACACTGTAATATTTGATAACAATGACTTCGAAGTTTTCATTGATCCGAACGGCAGCACGCAGCCTTATTACGAGACAGAGATAAACGCATTCGGGACGGTCTGGGATCTTCTCTTGAGGGCGCCTTACAGGGATGTGCAGGATGCGGCTGTCAACGCCTGGAACGATGTCGGCCTGAAGGTGGGCATCGGGCTTCATGGTACCATAAACAATCCGGCTGATGTGGACACCGGCTGGACGGTAGAGGCCGCCTTCCCTTGGTCTGTGCTCGGACAGTGTGCACTTAAAGGCGCGCCACCGAAGGAAGGCCAGCAGTGGCGGATCAACTTCTCGCGCGTGGAATGGCATCTCGGGGTGAAGAACGGAGCTTACTATAAGGAAAGGGATCCGAAGACTGGTCAGTATCTCCCGCTTTACAACTGGGTCTGGTCTCCGCAGGGCATAATCGATATGCACTATCCGGAAATGTGGGGATTCCTTCAGTTCTCAACGAAGAAGGTCGGTGAGGGACACGACAAGTTTGTGTGGCATAACGTTGAAGATGCCAAATGGGATCTTCGCCTCGTGTATTATGCCGAGAGACAATATTTCATGAACAATCATAAGTTCACCCCCGATCTTTCGAAGCTCAACATAAAGTTCATACCTGCCAAGGGATACATCCTTCCACCGAAAGTGCATGTCACCCCGGATCTCTTCGAAGGAATAATAGAGAGCAAGGACGGGAAGAAGACAGTGCATATCAGGCAGGACGGTATGACGTGGATTACGAAGACACCTTACGGCGGCGCTTTTTGAGCTGACGAACAGCCGCCATTTGAAGATGTCGCCCGAAAGAATTCAGTTGCAGGAAAGATGAATCAAGTGCACGGAGAGCCCGCGTTCTCCGTGCGCTCTCGGGAAGCGCTTCGGGCCGCGTTTTCTTTGGCGGGTGCTGAGTAAAAGCTGTGACGCGAATCGCAATTATTGACGGGGGAAGGAGCACCTTGAGTTGAAGAAATTATTATTAGCCATACTCTTCGCGGTTTGTGCCGCCATTCCTGTTGCGCAGGCGCACAGCTTCAAGATTTCCGGAAACCGTTTCCTCCTGGACGACAAACCTTTTCAGATCATAAGCGGCGAGATGCATTTCGCTCGAATACCCAGAGCCTACTGGCGCGCCAGGCTCCGAATGGCAAAGGCGATGGGACTGAATACGATATGCACATACGTCTTCTGGAATCAGGAGGAGCCGGAACCAGGGAAGTATAATTTCAAGGGGAATGCTGATGTTGCCGCGTTCGTCAGGATGGCACAGCAGGAGGGGCTGTGGGTCCTCATCAGGCCGAGCGCTTACGCGTGCGCCGAGTGGGAGTTTGGAGGCTACCCATATTGGCTGCTCAATATAAAGGGGCTCAAAGTACGAAGCCGTGATCCTAAATTCCTGAGACTCATGAAAGCGTATTACGAGCAGCTCGGAAAACAACTCGCTCCGCTCCAGATCACTCACGGCGGACCGATACTCATGGTCCAAATCGAAAACGAATACGGCTCGTACGGCGACGACAAGAAATATCTCAGGATTAACGAGCGGATGATGAGAGAGGCGGGATTTAACGTGCCCTTCTATACTCTCGACGGGATCGACAATGTGTCGAAGGGTTCGGTAGAAGGAGCGCTTCCGGCGGTCGATGGCTCAATCGACATAAAGCAGATCGAGACAGTTGTGAGAGCTAACCACGACGGTCACGGACCATTTTTCATAGGGGAATGGTACCCCGGATGGTTCGACAGCTGGGGAAAACCTTTCAACAAAGTCTCGACAAAGGTTTGTGTCGAACAGCTCAACACCATCCTGTCTCACGGACTTTCAGTCAATATGTATATGGCTCACGGCGGGACGACGAGGGGATTTATGAGCGGAGCCAATTATTCCGGCCCGGGAACTTACTCGCCGCAGATAAGCAGCTACGACTACGACGCGCCGATCGACGAAGCGGGACATCCGACACCAAAATTTTTCGCGCTTAGGAAAGTGATCGCAAAGTATTTACCTTCAGGGACGAAGCTTTCCAAGGTGCCCGCCGTTGAAAGAGTAATTGCCATACCGAAATTCAAACTCAATTATGTGACCGATATTATCCACGATCTGCCGGAACCTGTTTGCTCCGAGTATCCGCTTACTTTTGAAGCCCTGCACCAGGCTTACGGCTATGTGATGTACCGAGCGCAGGTGAGAGGGCCTGTGTCCGGCAAACTAAATATTGATCGCCTGCGAGACTACGGAATTGTATTCGTGAACGGCAAACGGACTGCCGTTCTCAACCGGATGCTGGCACAGGATTCCTGCAACGTCGACCTTCCCGACAGCGTGAACACGCTCGACATTTTTGTCGAGAATCTTGGACGGATCAACTATGGAGCTTACATCAACGATAATCATCAGGGAATCACGAAAGAAGTTACCCTTGACGGACGCGTGATAAGGGGATGGAAGATGTACCGCTTCCCCTTCGCGACGCAACCGCGTACAAGTTCAAAACTGAAGGGCGATTTTCAATATCCTGTCATAAGAGTGGGGAGCTTCAAGCTTAAGTGGGTCGGAGACACTTTCCTCGATATGAGAGACTGGGGAAAGGGATGCGTCTGGATTAACGGGCACAATCTTGGAAGGTATTGGGATATCGGACCGCAACAAACTATTTATGTCCCCGCACCCTGGCTTAAGAAAGGGAAAAACTCAATCGCGGTGTTCGAAGAATTGAAGATTGGTCAGGATGAGATTGGGGCGATACAGACTCCGATATTGAACGAGGTGCGTTGACTCGTCGCTTGGTTGGAGACGAGTCGCGGCGAACCTGTCTTTGGATCGAAGGCTTGCAAATAATTGACAATGTTAGATATCGTTCTGCTCACGACAAGTCAGTGACTATATCTGGCAGATAATAATTTTAGCGGAGCGTACTCTTTTTGATTAGCGCTGTGTTATTCGAACAATGCATGTTACTCGTCGCTCTAAAGGCGATCATACTAGCACATTCAATTCATATGTAAAACAAAAGGATGATCTAGCGTGAAGAACAACTCGGTCCGGATTTCGTCTAGAACCGCGATAGTTTACTGGGTGATATCCGTCGTGTGGATTTTGTTGTCGGATCGTGTGGCGGCGATTCTAATAAAAAATGTTAGGCTGTTGTCGGAAATTCAAACGTTCAAGGGGTGGGCTTTTGTGACTGTGACGGCAGTTCTGCTTTATTTTGTTCTGAGAAGGCAGCTGACGCGTTGGGAGTCGGAGTCAAAGGACCGTCAACATGCGGAAAACGCGCTCATTGCAAGCGAGGAAAATTATCATTCTTTATTTGAGAGCAGCATCGACGCGATATTGCTGACCAGCCCAAGTGGCGAAATATTAGCCGCGAATCCGGCGGCGTGCCGAATTTTAGGTTGGACCGAAGAAGAGCTCAAATTAATTGGACGCGCCGGCGTTGCTGACCCCGATGATCCGCGCCATGACGCGGCGCGTGAGGAACGGCAACGCACCGGGAGGTTCAAGGGCGAGCTTTCATTGGTCCGAAAAGATGGATCGAAATTTCCGGCGGAGTTATCCAGCTCCGTTTTGAAAGATCATTACGGCAATGAACGGACGAGCATGATTATTCGTGATATCACTGAGCGCAAGGAGGCGGAAAAACGCTTGGAGGAAAAGGAAGAGTATCTGCGCGCGCTCGTCGAGAATGCTTCGGATGCCATCGCCGTCCTTAACAAGAATTTTGAAAATGTTTACCGAAGCCCGTCAAGGAAACGTTTGCTCGGATACGAAGAGGATGAAGGCGTCGGAGCGCTAGACACAGTTCACCCTGATGACAGGAATGTTGTCCGCGGCGCGCTTGACGGACTGAAAAATTCGCCCGGCTCAAGAGTCACCGTTCAGCTCCGTCTCAAGCATAAGGACGGATCTTGGAGAATTGTCGAAGCAACGGGGGTCAACCTGCTTGACAACGATGCCGTTAGGGGGATTGTCATAAACTATCGTGACATTACTGCGCGGAAGAAAGCGGAGGAGGCAACGCGCCTATGGGTGGCTGCCATTCAGTCCGCCGCAAACGCGATCGTTATCACTGATCGGGAGGCCAACATACAGTTTGTCAACGCGGCATTTACAGCTCTTACCGGATATGGCGCGGATGAAGCAGCGGGTCAGAATCCGCGTCTCCTCAAATCGGGAAGGCACCCGGAATCATTCTACAAACAGATGTGGGACACGATATCAGCAGGTCGCCCGTGGCATGGCCAGCTTGTAAACAAGCGGAAGGATGGGAATCTCTACGACGAGGAGATGACCATAACGCCGGTCAAGGATGACGGGCTAAGCGTCACTCATTATATCGCGATCAAGGAGGACATAAGCGATCGTAAGAAGCTGCAGGAACAGCTGATCCAGTCCCAGAAAATGGAGTCGATCGGGATACTAGCCGCGGGGATAGCGCACGATTTCAACAATGTTCTCGGGATCATATTGGGGAATTCATCGCTGATCGAACGCATGCGCGAAGCGGATGAAAGGGTGCTCAAAAGCGCCCGGGCGATTACACAGGCAGCGGATCGAGGGGCGTCCCTGGTCAGGCAGATGCTGACCTTCGCGAGGAAGAGCGAGGTGTCTTTCTCGCTGGTGTCTCTCAACGATTGCGTCAAGGAACTCCAGAAACTGTTCTACGAGACTTTTCCCCGCACGATGACGCTGGTATGTCAACTTGATGAACATCTTCCGCCAGTCACCGCCGATTCGACACAGATTCATCAGGTTCTGCTTAACCTTTCGGTGAACGCGCGCGACGCCATGCGCGGCTCCGGCGCGCTGGTTATATCGACCGACACCGCGAGCTGCGAAGAAGTACGTTCGGAGTTCAGCGGGGCGCGGGCCGGAGCGTACGCGCGAATGACGATTAGCGATAATGGCGAAGGTATGGATGAAGAGACTCGCCAGCATGTCTTCGAGCCATTCTTCACGACAAAAGGGCCGGGAAAGGGAACCGGTCTTGGACTGTCTGTTGTGTTCGGTATAGTGGAGAATCATGGCGGCTACATAAACGTTGTCAGCGAGCGGGGGCGCGGGACAACTTTTACGATATACTTACCCGCGGTCACCTTCTCAGTCGAGGAGGATATTGGCAGACGCGAATCGGCTTCGAGCGCACTCGCCGGTAGCGAGACGGTGCTTGTCGTCGAGGACGAAGAGATGCTCAAAGAGTTGGCCGTGTCGATTCTTAGCTCCAGCGGTTATAAAGTGGTTACAGCGGGGGATGGCGAGGAGGCGGCGGAAATTTACGAACGACAGTGGAAGGGTATAGACATTGTCTTCTCCGATTACGGCCTTCCAAAGATGTCCGGCCTGGAGGTCATCGGGCGTATGAAGACGATAAATCCCGAAGTCAAGTTTGTCGCCGCGACCGGTTTCCTCGCGCCTGAAGAAAGAGAAGAACTTATTCAAGCAGGAGCGAAGGGGATTATACTTAAGCCTTATAAACAAGAGGAAGTGCTTGAGTGCATAAGACGACTGTTGGATGAATAGATATTCGGGATGAGCAAAGTCTTGGCGAAAGATGCCAATCGGAATAGCATCAAAATTATACGAAACGGAATCAATTGAAACTTATCCTCAAACCAGTAAGAGGCAGCACATCGTTGCGTCCGCCACGCTCCGAATGAAAACTCATCAATCCACTTGGGGGTGGCCTCAGGGTTAAATCGTTGGCAATCGGCTAATGTTTGGGGAAGCTCGCGAGTCTTTCGTCTCGCATATTGTCTATGATAATCTCCCGGGCTAGACTGCGGACGAAAGCAAATGCAGCCCGAAGAATGGCGAAGCGATGGACATAACTGAAATTCCAAGCCCGAATTTTTCTATCGGAAGGAGACGCTATGTTCCGCAGGCGATCGTAATCCACATAATGGGAGGGACGCTTGCGGGCACCGACAGCTGGTTTAGCAATCCGAAGTCTAAGGTATCCGCCCATTACGGCATCGGAATCAATGGAGAAATCCACCGCTACGTAAAGGAGTCAGATACGGCCTGGCACGCAGGTAGAGTGCACGATCCTCTGTGGCCTCTGATAAAACGGGACGCGGCCAGCGATGGGTATATCAATCCAAATTACTACACGATAGGTATCGAGCATGAGGGTTTCAAAGACAGCGAGTGGACCGACTCTATGTACAAGTCTAGCGCGGAGCTCATAGCGGACATAGCCAGCCGATGGCACATTCCGATTGACAGGGAACATATAATCGGTCACCGTGAGATTTATTCCATAAAGAGTTGTCCCGGCAGCAGGGTGAGCATCGAGAGATTAATCGAGATCGCGAGGCTGGAGGGACACGCTTGAGCTGGCAAGCTCCATTGAAACGTCTATGGTCAAAGGAGGATCGCCAATGGAACCTTCGTTAAGGAAGTAGCCTCTACCGATATCGTATCCAGGATGTTCCCCAACGCTTCTTCGGATGACTATGTTTTGATCAGCGTGAGCGACAGCGGCTGCGGCATGTCGAAGGACATACTGGAACATATGTTTGAACCTTTCTTCACGACGAAGGAGGAGGGTAAGGGCAACGGCCTGGGCCTTGCGATCGTATCGGGTATAGTGGAGTCACATCACGGTTTTCTCAACGTGAGGAGCGAACCGGGGAAAGGGGCAAGCTTCTCCGTCTATTTACCGGCGTATCACGGCCGCGATGCTGCGTTTCAACCTGAGAGATTCGGCGACGACGAGATCCGGGGCGGGGATGAGACTATACTCATTGTGGAAGATGAAGAGATGTTGAACGAGCTGCTCGCCACAATGCTTATGTCGAAGGGGTACAGTGTAATGAGCTCGTGGGATGGACGCGACGCAGTCGAGGTTTACATGAAGAATCACGACCGGATCGCGCTGGTCATTTCGGACATGGGATTGCCAAAATTGTCCGGAAGCGAAGTCTTGACATGGATCAAGGAAGTCGATCCCGCCGTTAAGTTTATCCTCGCGACCGGCTATATAGAACCTGATGAACGGTCGGCAATACTTCAAAATGGCGCGAGCGAAGTGATACTAAAGCCGTATAAAGTATCCGACATACTCAAGAAAGTAAGGGAGGTCCTTGACGCGTGACATGCTCCGCATGAAATCGGAGCTGCCAGCTAAACCGGTAACTTAATCTCTGATACTTCGAACGAATTTTAATTTTCGTTTGTTGTAAATTGTATCGATAGCGAGATGCAATTTAGTCGGGTTTTTGTATTAGCACTCCGCCGTGTCTCCCTTTCATGCGTATAAAACGAAAACAAAGTTCGAGAAAGTAGATGCCGAATAGATC
>JAJYRM010000184.1 GCA_021794075.1 Bacteroidota bacterium
CCGAACCAAAGAAACCCCAGGTGATCCTGGCAAATCGCAAAGACGGAGGACTGCGACAGCCCCTGTTGGAGTGAAATGTGCTCGAAACCCAGCCCAAGGGCTGTTTCGACCTCCACGATGCTCGCCAAAGCGAACACCAGCCTCAAGGTGCGTCCCAATCTCATTTCGGTAAAAATATGGATGGAACATCTTCAATACAACAGGTAGGCTTACACTTGGACAAGCTGACATGAAATGGACCTTGCCACTGGCGGAAGACTACCTTTCGAGCATGCCCATCCCTCCGTTCATCGAAGATAGTCTCGGATTTAGCGCACCGATGTGATATTCAGGCGACAGGGACGCTCAAAAGATTCAACGCAGGCGGAGGGGATTATAACTCTGATGCATCCGGAAGGCTCCATTTAAACTTTCGCGGCACTCTTCACGCTTCGGTGGCCGCCCATGGAGATCCGGCCAAACCATATTCGACCGCTTGTTCAAACTGATCTGCTCCGACCGGCTTCTCCAAAAAATCAGCCGCTCCGAGACGCTCAGCTTCCATTCTCAGCTCAGGATGCGAGCCCACTACGATAACCGGTATCTCCCGCAACCTATAACTAGCTTTGACTGACTCCAGGAACTCGAGGCCATCTATGGTGTCGGACCGCATGCTTGTTACTATCAAATCGGGTTTAACTGTACTGAGAAGATTAAACAGCTTGCACTTGTCCGGCACAATGATCACGTGATACCCTTTGCCTTTCAGTTTGTCGACAAATGACATGCTTATGGTCGATTCGCAGTCACTTATCGCGATCAACGGTTTTGACCTTGCCATTCTGCCCTCCAGCTGTATGGAAGTTATCTAGCGCCGATCAGGTCCGTCATTAAAATGGAGGCGTGGTTTTGTAGACCAGTACGGCGCCTTTCATCTCCTGCTGTGCCACGCCCCCTTTACGGCCACTCTGCAACCACTGGGCTCATAATCAACGAACCGTTCAGTCGTGCCATTATTTGTCCACTCGGCTTCCAGGGTTGCAGTTTGCTCTACACGTCTCAAAAGAGAAAGCAATTTCCTGTTCAATTCTCTCGCGTTCGGTCCTTCGAGAGTGGATCGGACCCTGAAACCATAATCCGTTCTTAGTATTCCATCCACGCCAATGAAGTCAACCAGAATCGGTTCAATCCTTTCGGGATCTCGCGTCCCAATATCGGCCACAAATGAAAAGGTTGTGCTCGACATATTTTCCTCCTGACATCTGTAATTCATTCGCTGTGCGTCCGGCATCATCAAGCGCGGATCATGATTCCGCTTTGCGCACAGACATGAACCAGCCTATCGCTGCCGGACCTCCTTTGTATCAGAAGCGGTATCCTCAAGAAGGTTATCTGCTGCGCCATCGGGTTTCCGCTTAACAAACATTTCGTACAATTGTCGGATAGCCAGCTTCACGACTGCTCTTGCAAACGTTGAAGGAAAACTTCCGCCCACACAATCGACGGAACACCTCTTATTGGTCAGGGTGCAGTGGAATCTTCCTTCTTCGCTATACGCAGAGACATAAATCACCGACGATCCTTCGTCCTGGCCACGCACACTAATTCAGTTTCGGAATCGTCAGCGGCGTAGCCATGATCCATCGCGTACTCTTTCAATATGGACCGTAATATCTTCCTCGCCCGGTGCAACCGGGATCTGACTGTTCCAATCGGGATCTCGAGGAAATCGGCTATCTCCTCGTAAGTGTAACCTTCTATGTCGGACAATATAGTCACAGTCCTATAATCGTCCGGGAGGTGATCCAGGGCATCCGCTATTTCGTCACCCAATTGACTTTCCAGCATCTCCTGTTGTAAGTCGCTGTCTTCGCTCGAGCGCGAATTCAGAAAGGCGTATTGTTTTTCTTCATCCTCGTAATTGACCTGGTCAGGCTCCTTCAGCCGTTTTCGATACCGATTAATAAATGAGTTCGTCATTATTCTGAGGAGCCACCCTTTCGCGTTCGTGCCCGACATGAACTTGTCAAGATATCGGTAAGCGTTCATGAATGTGTCCTGAAGGAGGTCCTCCGCATCCATCATGTTGCTCGTCTTTGAAAGCGCGAAGTACAGTAATGCCGACATGTGCGGCAGCATTTCGTCTTCGAACGCCTTCTGTCTCGCATCCACGTTTTCCAATTTTTGCTCCGTGTTTGGTGATCAGGAAATTCGGCCAGGAAGGATCAACAACTGGTGGCCGGCACACTCGCTTACCCCGAGGCATGACATCCAAGACACTCCAATTATGGTGCCGCTAGCGACGTTTGAAATTGGTCTCATTCTGATGACCGGCGACCGCTATCGAGATCTGATCGTTCGATTTTCGGAAATGGGAGTCCGATTTCCGGAATTCCATTTCGACACCGTAGCCGACAAGACAAGAACTACCAACGATGAGAGGATATCTTTCGGAAACACTTGAATAGGTCATTCAATGAGACAGGTTTACCATGAACCTTATGAAAGCGTTGACAATTCAATACACTTTTCGAAATCGAGTTGCCACAGCTTTTGAGACTCGTTCTCGAAATACGCTACATGGAGGGGCGTGCTCTCGGATCCCACAAATTTCAGGGAACTTTCTTTTCCTACAAGTCCCGTGATAATTTGTGTGACTACTTCGACGCGCAAAGCGAGCCTCTGGCCCATGTATTCAACCAACAGAAACCTGATGCCGTCGTTGTTGGTTGGTTCCCTTCCGCTGAAAAGCGAAGCAAGGTCTATGATGGTATAGATTTCCCCATCGAATGATATTTTGGCGGGTTCCTCAATGCCGTCTACGCGAACAACATCCAGTTCCCGAGGTTTCAGAATTCCATTAAGGAGCCGGATGTCGAAACAAAATTCCTGTTCCGCAACCTTGAAGACTATTATTCCCAAGGCTTCAACGTTCTCTGATGACATCTATTCTTTCCAAGTGACTTTCGACCGCCTGATGGGGCGGATCTTAAAACATAGTGATAATCACTCTAATTGGTTCAAGAACAATGCCACAGCCTATTCGCGTCTAAGGGCTGAATTTCTCGGATTAAATGCCTCCGCGGACGGTTTATCGTCCAATTTCCGGAAAGAAGGATTTGAAAAACGGACGCCTTACTCGTCTTTCTCTATACCGTATTCCTGTATTTTGCTGTACAGCGTGGACTTGGAAATTCCAAGAATCCTGGCAGTCTCCGTCTTGTTCCAATGCGCTTTGCGAAGGACCTTCATGATATATTCTAATTCAACCTCAGCAAGAGTAAGGTCCTTGTTTACGGCTATCCCTTCGCGAGCGATGTTACCCTGACCGAGCACGACGCAACCCCGATCGAGAACGTTTCCCCTCGCGAGGAGTACCCCCTGTGTCAAAACGTTTTCGAGTTCACGCACGTTGCCGACCCAGTCATAATTTTGAAGCATGTCCATTACTTCATACGGGACTATGCTCACGTTCTTGTGAAGCCTGGCGTTTATACGTGCGAGGAAATAAACGACGAGCTGCGGGATGTCCCCCTTTCTTTCGCGGAGCGGCGGTATATCAATTGTGAACACCTTAAGTCTGAAGTAGAGATCTTCCCTGAATTTGCCCTGCTCAACGAACTTCGCAAGATCTTTGTTCGTCGCGGCAATTATCCTCGCGTTAACCGGGATCGGTTCTTCACCTCCGACCTTCTCGAGCTGTCTTTCCTGAATGACTCTCAGGAGTTTAACTTGCATCTCCGGAGACATTTCGGAGATTTCATCGAGAAAAATTGTTCCAGCGGCGGCGAGTTCAAATTTTCCTTTCCTATCGCGGATCGCGCCTGTGAACGCCCCCTTCACGTGCCCAAACAATTCACTCTCCAGCAAAGTCTCTGTAAGCGCGCTGCAATTCACAGGTACGAAAGGCTCATACTTCGTTATGCCTATCGAATGAATTATCCGCGACACTATCTCCTTACCTGTCCCGCTCTCGCCTTGAACTAGTACTGTTACGCGGTTCCCTGACACCATACCTATTTGCTTGAAAATGTTTCTTATCTCGCGGCTGTTTCCGACCAGAACAGGTCCGTCGGGGGCTCCCGTCCCCACAGCAGAATTCTCGCAGGCTCCGGCGTCATTCAGCCTCTTCACCTCCAGAGCGCGCGTGACGAGGGTCTTAAACGCTTCGTGGTCGATCGGCTTGGAGACGAAATCGAACGCTCCAAGTTGAATCGCATGAATCGTACTGGACATCTCATCGAACGCCGTTACGATAATCACGGGGACGCGCTCATCGATTTCCTTCGCTCTCTTTAGTACATCCAGTCCTCCGATGCCGGGCATCAAAAGATCGGAGATTATGACGTCAGGGTGCTCTTGCTCGATAAGTCTTATCCCATCGGAGCCGTTATCCGACTCGAGAAGAGCGTAGTCAACCCCGCATTCAGGAATTTCCGAAGACACTGCCACGTCAGCTGCGGAACATGCTTCCCTGACCAGCCTTGCAAGAATTATTCTAATAGATTCATCGTCGTCGATAATCAGAACCTTCACCATGCGTACTCCTTAACGGCTAAATATCAACCGAAGACTGCACCGCTGACAAAGCTCACGGAGGAATCGAAAAGCTACGAAACCAACCCGAGCCACGTCATCTGTCTCCTCTTTGCGTCTTCTTCGCCTACTTCGCGCGCTTTGCGGCTAAAGACTAAACACAGAGGTCGCAAGGGTCACGCAGAGCACACAAAGAAAATCAATTCTCACCTCTAAGCCCATCTTATGCCAATCAACACTCCTTCCTGAACCATGTCCTAAAGGCGCGAAGAGCACTTATAGATTCGCGTCTCATCGACCAAGCGTGAAATAGAAAGTCGCGCCATCATTCACCTTCCCTTCAGCCCACACGCTCCCGCCGTGCTTGTTGATTATCCTCTTCACGATCGCGAGCCCAATGCCCATCCCCTCGTACTCTTCACTTTCATGCAGCCGCTGGAACGGATCGAACAACCTACCGGCATCATCCATGTTGAATCCCACGCCGTTGTCTTTGACAAAATAGACCGTCCGACCATTCTCCCTCCTCATGCCGACAACTATTTCCGCGTCCCGGTTCTTCTTTGTAAATTTCCACGCGTTGCCCAATAAATTATCCATGACAACCGAGAGTAGCCTCATGTCACCTTGGATGGGAACGCGAGGCTCGATCACTACACGAATTTTCCTGTCAGGATCACTTCCCTGCAATTCAGCAATGCATTTTTCTGCAATCTCGTCCAGGTATAACTCTGCCGGCTCCACTGAGACTCTCGATATCCTGGAGAGATTCAGCAGATCGGCGATAAGGTGTTCCATCCTTTCGGCCGAAGAGATAATCCTGTTTATGTAATCCCGCCCCCGCTCATCGCACTTATCATACATATCGTCTTTCAGGAAACGGGTGAAACTCTCGACCGCCGCGAGTGGAGTCCGCAGGTCATGCGACACCGAAAAATTAAACGCTTCGAGTTCGCTGTTCGCCAATTCAAGCTGCGCGGTCCGTTCGGTGACCCTCTTCTCAAGCTCTTCGTTTAGTCTTCTGATCTGGTCCTCGGCACGCTTCCGCTCGGTAATATCGATGCCGGTTATGATAAGGTATTCCCGGCCGTCCATGCTCATGCGGCGCGCGGTAAGAAAATAGGGATAGCATTTACCTGACTTGGAAATCGTTTCGATTTCTCCCGCTGAGCTGCCTTCGGCAAACCCTTCCCTGACTATGTTGCCGATAGTTTCACTTCCCTCGTGCGCACAAAGCATCTCGATGGATGAGTGTTGCAGCTCGCCATGACTGTACTCCATAAGCGAGGCGAATTTCTCATTCCACATTACCATCTTGCCGCGCACGTCGATAAGTACAAATATTCCCGGGAGGGCATTTATGGAAAACTCCGTAAACATCCTTTCCTTCCGTAATTCCTCCTCGTACACGATCCTGTCGGTGATGTCCCTCCAATCATTAAAAACGTAC
>JAJYRM010000185.1 GCA_021794075.1 Bacteroidota bacterium
GACCTTCGTGAACTGGTCAAAATCGATCGGCTTCGAAATGTAGCAATTCGCGTGGAGGTCGTAAGATTTCAGAATATCTTCTTCGGCCCTCGACACAGTAAGTATCACCACCGGGATACGTCTCAAAGATTCGTCTGATTTAATTTCCGCCAGGACCTCCCTTCCGTTTTTCTTCGGGAGATTGAGATCCAGCAGAATCAAATCCGGGCGGCCGGATTCCGCGTGCGTCCCCCTGCGTCGCAAAAAATCGATCGCTTCGACTCCGTCGTTGACCACGAAAAGCTCATTCATGATTCTACCCTCTTTCAGGGCTTCCATAGTCAATCTTACATCTCCCGGATTGTCTTCGACGAGGAGAATTTTGGCAGGTCTAAGCGCCGATTCAATCATACCTTACTCCTTCGATATTGGGATAGTGAAGAAAAATGTTGTCCCCAGTCCCGGCACCGATTCAAACCAAATTCTGCCACCGTGCCGCTCGACGATTTTCTTACATATAGCAAGTCCCATCCCCGTGCCGGCATATTTTTCACGGGGATTTAATCTCTGAAATATTACGAAGATCCTATCATGATATTGCGGTTCAATCCCTATGCCGTTGTCGGCTACGCTAAACACCCACTGTGAGTCACCTCTTTCGGCAGAAATTATAATTTGCGGATTCTTATCGCCCCGGAATTTGATGGAATTACTTATAAGATTTTGAAAAAGTTGCACCAGCTGCATCTCATCGCCATAGACAACAGGGAGATCATCCGCAGAGATCGACGCCCCGCTTTCTTCCACGGCTGCCTTCAGGTTCGCGATTGCCTCTGCTACCACGCCATGACAGTCTACGTCCGCGAAAGGGTTGCCCTTCCTCCCGACACGGGAGTACATAAGGAGGCTGTTGATGAGAGCTTGCAGCCTGAGCGCGCCGTCCACGGCAAATCCTATAAACTCGTTTGCGTCCGAATCCAATTTATCCTTGTATCTGCGAGCCAGAAGCTGCGTGTAACTCGAAATCATTCGGAGCGGTTCCTGAAGATCGTGCGAGGCGACATAGGCAAATTGTTCGAGATCGGTGTTGGACCTGGCGAGTTCGGCGATCAACCGACGCTGCTCATCCTGCACTTTACGAATTTCAGTTACGTCTCTTGCCGCCGCGAATACTCCCTGGATTTTTCCTTCATCATTCCTGTAAACTGTGGCGTTGTACAGTACATCCGTGGTTCTCCCGGACACATGGCGGATTGTCAGAGGGTAGTCGCGTATTATACCATCTTTAAGCACGCGCTTATATCCTTCCTCGGCTTTGTCTGGCTCCGTGAAATATTCCGCGAAATTGCTTCCGATGTGCTGTTTTCGCGAAACTCCGGTTACTAGTTCTACAGCTCTGTTTGAATCAGTTACTTTCCCATCCGCGCTGATGGTAACAATCGGGTCGAGACTGCATTCGATCAGGCCACGGTTATACTCATTAGCGGATCTAATCTCGTTGGTCTGTTCGGCGACGAGTTCCTCAAGATGTTCCCTATGACGAATCAACTCATTTTCGGATTTCACCCGCTGCATGGCAAGCGCGACCTGGTCGGCTACGGTACGCATTAGCTCGATTTCGTCTTGAGTAAACCGAGGCCGTTTTCTCGATCCGAAAGAAAGCGTGCCAAGGATTTTCCCCTGAACCTTGAGCGGATGAGAACAGTACGCGAGTATCCCGAAAGAACTTACCAAATCGGTTAAATGATCGCGACTATTCTGAACGTCTTCCGCGATTATGCGAGTGCCTCCACTGGCAACGGTGCTGCAGACAGCAATACCGAAATCCAGCCGCTTGATCTTATCAGCTTCCTCATCCGAAATCCCGGAGTACGCGTTCAGCTCAAGCCTGACTCCTGAATCGTCGACGAGGTAATTGAAGAACGCCTGGCAATCAAGAAAGTTCATAATCTCGGTGCAAAGGCTCTTCACGATATCCTGAGGATTGTCAGACGCGAGGAGCTCGCGCCCGATCTCTGAAAGAAGCCGGAACCTCGACTCGCTCTTTCTCAGTGCCTCCTCTGCCTCCTTCTGCTTAGATAGGTCGTTGCCGATCGAAAGAATCTCCAGAAGATTTCCTTCGTCATCATAGATTGGGCTATTCGCCCATGAAACCCATACCAAACTTCCATCTTTACAAATATTCTGGTGCACGTTGGTCGCATAAATTTCGGGGTGACGCAATATATCTTCGGCCATTGAGACGGCGTCGAACCCGCTCTCTGTCCGCTCAGGGATGATAGTCCCGACAGCTCGCTTTCCGATAAGCTCGTCAGTCGCGTAGCCGAAAAACTTAAGACCAAAATCGTTAACGAAAGTGACACGCATATCTTTGTCGACGCGTAGTATGATGCTGCCGGATTTTTCGACAAGCTGCCGGTAATTCTCCCGACTCTGCCGAAGTATCTCCTCGTTCTTTTTCTTTTCGGTTATGTCATAAGCCACGACAAGAGCCCTGTGCGCGCGATCGGTCGATGGTGTCAGCGATACATTCAACAGTCCGTGCATCTCCATCCCATCTTTCCGAAATGCGCGATACTCGACGGACTCGTCGATATTCTCTCCCGCCAATTGCTTCCTTATCCTTTCGGCAAAGCGAGCACGGCTTTCCTCGTCGAGAAGGTCGGATGGATCCATCGATAGCAATTCCTCCCGGCTATAGCCAAGCATGTGTATCATCGCATCGTTGACGCTGATGAAACGCCGCTGTTCGAAGTCAATCTCGTAGATTGCGGCGGGGGCATACCTTACCAGGGCGTTCGCATTTGCCTCAGATGCACGCAACTCTTGTTCGATCATTTCCCGTTCGTCTCTAAGACGAATCACCTTTATGCCGTGAGCGAGAACATCCGCCAATTCGGTCAGCAGTCGTTTTTCATCTTCGGTAAAAGGATCGGGTTCTTCGGAGTAAATCGTCAACGCCCCCACAACGGTTTTCTCGTCGAAGAATGGGATACTCAGTGAGGATGAATAACCTCGTCTTGTTGCCTCCTCCCGCCATGGTGTGAACCTCGGATCGGTGCGCATATTCTTGCACATGCTGGCCTTGCCTGTGCGCACGGCAGTCCCCGTCGGTCCCTGTCCACGTTCACTGTCCGACCAAGTGATATTCAAAGTCTCGAGATAATGTTCCCCAAATCCGGAATATGCCACGGGCCGTACAGACTTGTAATCGTCGTCCTCCTTGTAACCTATCCACATCATCGCGTAGCCGCAATCTTTCACTATGATCTTGCAGACTTCGTCGAGGAATTCCTTTTCCCCCTTTGAGTTAGTTATTGCTTCACCACTATGACGCAGGGCATTTAGAGTCCGGTTCAATCGAACAAGCTGTGCCTCCCTCTCCTTCAGCCTTGTGATGTCCCGGTCGACGGCAAGGTAACCTATTAGTTTCCCCTCTGCATCGCGACGAACGAGGACATGCGTGTCTATGTATATTCTTCTGCCGTCTTTGGCGGTTCTGATAGACTCGGCGGTGAAGCGCCCTTCGGACTTTGCCTTTTGAAGAAATTCTTCGCGTGACGCGTGCGAATATTCCGGCTTCAGAAGCTCGTAGCCGACCTTCCCTAAAGCTTCTTCAGATAAATAGCCGTAAAGCGAATGTGCCATGTTATTCCAAAATACGATGCGAAAGTCGGCATCATAGCCGATAATTGCATCGTTCGCGTCAGCGAGTAACGCCATTTGCTCCACCAGCTCCGCTGGAGCATGGGCCTCCCTCTCAGGTCGTTTCCGGGGCGGCGCGACTTTACGCTTCGTCTCCTTCACGGCATGTTTCGAGGCGGATGCTTCTGTGCTTGGCTTCATCCCGGCTTTTTTCCTGACATGATTCATGATCAGTCCCTAATAAACATGCATGCGGAACTCCCCGCTCAATGGAAGTAGCCGGTGTAACCACGGGGAGTAATTTTGTATCGCGAATCGACAATTGAAGCTTAGGAAGATTTGGAGTGAATATCAAGCATGGGCGGAAATCACGCTATTCACGTTAATAGTGGTGCAATCAACTCGCAAGGAGCTGCCGACGGATTTATCACGGTAGAACATCCGGCGGATCGACGTTCCATTTCGGTCCGCCAGACTAATACACGATCCCTTTATTCGAAAGTAATATATCTGTCCTTGCTCGTCATACAGATCCCGCATCTGGCAGGACCTTCGCCTTCATAAGTATTGCCGCATGTCGGGCATACCTGGTACATCGAAGCCATTTCGTCGGCTTTGCCAGTCTCCAATGATCGCAACGCGGCCTCATACAATGCCTTATGTTTCAGCTCTGTCTTGTAGGCATAGTTAAATGATATTAGCGCTATCGTAACGTTCGCCGCGCTTCCGTCTTTGAGAAAGTCCGGGTACATCGTCGTCGATTCATACGTCTCTCCCGCGATTGCGTCCTTGAGATTTTCTTTCGTCGTCTTTACTTCATACTTGGGAGTCACGTCGGGCGCGTCCTCGCCAAGCTGCTCGAGTGCCGCCTTGTGATTTCCAGCGTGAATGCTTTCAGCCTTAGAAGCAGCCTCGAACAGAAGGGCGATCTTGGGCAGGTCCTCAGACCTTGCCTTCTCCGCGTACGCAGCATATTTCGCACTGGCGGTCGTTTCACCGGTGAACGCGGCTTTAAGGTCATCCGCAACCTTCTGCCTATCCGCATTCTTTGACGACCAAGCGGTGGCTAAAGTAGATGTCAATACGAGCGCTAATGCGTACAATAGATACCTTTTCATATGAACCTCTCTGGCTTTAGTTTAATGTTATCTATAGCGACGCCGTTAGACGGCAATCGTTAACCTAACTGAAACGTGACCCCTGCGGCATGTTTGAACACGAGTTCTCCCCCGTAATATCCGGCCCTGGCCACCGCGAGGACCGCGACCAGGAAAAGCACCGCTGACAGATACCGCAAAGATCCCGTGTACTTCCTGATCAATACAAGCGCGGTCCTAAAAGACGCCGCGATCACTGCCAGCCACATGGCAAGTTCAGCGGCGCCTTCGTGCGTCTCCACCGCCTGCTTGAGCGTCCCAGCTTCCTCCAGTCCGCCCGCGGCGTAAGAACCTGAAAGGACGGCCGCAACGGCCCCTAAAGCGCCAGTTATAAGGAGTAGAAACGCCGCATCGGCGAAGAATTTCTTCTTCAATGCCAGCGCAACTAATTCGGCTAAGAAACCAAGTATCAGAAGCGCTATTGGAAAGTGAACTAACATGGGGTGAATATGGGTAAGTTCCAACATCACATCCTCCGTCTTTGACTTGGACATTGTGAACGAGCGGAAGCAATTCCGCATTCGTCAGTCAAACATGATTTTGGACATATCGCTGGTGGGGAACGTGCATTAAAAGGAAATCGTACTTGGGAACGGTCGACCCTTATTCAAATCGAACCGCTGGAATCTATAATCTCGTGGCCGCAGAGTCAACACATGCATATTTGCCTTGGAGAAATTGCAGGCAGACGCTTTTAACGGAGGGAGCAGTCAATGAGCATCTTTCGTCAGGGTACAATCGAGACGCCCATAAAAGTACCGTACCCCCAAGCGGTTGCTGTGGAATTTCGCGCAACGCCGGGGGCACGGCCCAATTTCAGCAAACTAGTACGACCCGAGCTGTGTCTTAGCTCCTTCCCCGTATGCCGTCATCTCGGCGGAATAGAGATCTTTGTGGTTAGTTCCAACCATCTCATACTTGATCACTCTGCCTGGCACATCCTGAGTCCTCCAAAGCCTCAGGGTGAAGCCCTGCATCAGGCCGAACTCCAGCTGGTCGCAAGCGAAAGTTCCGGCAGGAACGGTAACACTCACATTTTTCCTCACGACTGCGCCTTCAACGGACTCAGGCGTAAGCTGCATCGGAGAAGTATACCACCCCTCCGTGACAGGAACCTCTTTCGGAGATTCAAGAT
>JAJYRM010000186.1 GCA_021794075.1 Bacteroidota bacterium
TACCTGTCCATTTTCTCTTGCTCGCCCAAGAGAAAATGGACAAAAAGAGAAGGGCGCCCCACAAAACCGGCCTCCGACTCCGTCGGATCCGGTTTTGAAGGGGGTTTCATGCTTTCAGAGTTCTTTGTACTTCCGCAGGTGAGTCAATCGTCTCCTATCCATCTCACGTTGACGCTTCGCCTGGAGAATAACCCGCAGCTAGGGTCGACCTACGGAAAAAATGACGATTAGGACATTTCAAGTGTCGCGTCGAAAACAAATCTGAGATTCCTGAAGTCCATCCTAATCCGCCGGATATGATTTGTTTTAGCGACACGCGGAAATGTACAGTCATTTTTTCCGTAAGTCTTGATCTTTTATTTGGTTCTTTCTTTTCTATCAAGAGAAAAGAAAGAACGCTGTGGGGGTGTGGAGTTATTACCGACGCCATACATTCCCGTATCACTCCCCGCTCATCTTTCGGCGGGAGAATAGCCCGAAGCCCTGGTCGACCTACGGAAAAAATGACGATTAGGACATTTCAAGTGTCGCGTCGAAAACAAATCTGGGGTTCCTGAACTGCATCATAGCCCACCGGATATGATTTGTTTTAGCGACACGCGGAAATGTACAGTCATTTTTTTCCGTCAGTCTTGATCTTTTCTTTAGTTCTTTCTTTTCTATCAAGAGAAAAGAAAGAACGCTCAACTCTTTCATGGTACAGCGACAATTCTACCTGTCCATTTTCTCTTGCTCGCCCAAGAGAAAATGGACAAAAAGAGAAGGGCGCCCCACAAAACCGGCGTCCGACTCCGTCGGATCCGGTTTTGAAGGGGAGTTCATGCTTTCAGAGTTCTTTGTACTTCCGCAGGTGAGTCAATCGTATCCTATCCATCTCAGGATGACGCTTAACCTGCCAATTAGCCGCAGCCCGAATCGACCTACGGAAAAAATGACGATTAGGACATTTCAAGTGTCGCGTCAAAAACAAATCTGAGGCTCCTGAAGTCCATCACAATCCACCGGATATGATTTGTTTTAGCGACACGCGGAAATGTTCAGTCATTTTTTCCGTAAGTCTTGATCTTTTCTTTAGTTCTTTCTTTTCTATCAAGAGAAAAGAAAGAACGCTCTGGAAATCCGAAGTTAGCACCATGACATATAATTCCGGCGTCATCCTCTCCTCACTCCTTATTCGTCTTTGGATTGTAGAATAGCCCCAAGCCCGAATCGACCTACCGATCCATCTTTTCAATCAAGAGAAAACAAAGAACGCTCAACTCTTTCATGGTACAGTGACAATTCTACCTGTCCATTTTCTCTTGCTCGCCCAAGAGAAAATGGACAAAAAGAGAAGGGCGCCCATTCCCGAGGGGCAAAAAAAGGGGAGCCCAACCGGGCTCCCTCATTCCGCAAATTTGTCTCACGTATTCCGGGGCGCTTACTCCACGCGGATCGACCGTATCGCGGCATCGAACGGCAGCGACACCTGTACCACCCCGCCGGGGAGATTTTTTATGGCGCACTTGACCGACCTGCCGTCGCTAAGCTTCGCCACGGCCTCGCGTGCCGCGGCCGGCATTTGGAGCCGGACCGCCAGCTCTTTATATGCCGGCTTGAACTTCCCTTCGGGCCTGAACTCGACGTCGGCGGTTTGCCCCGCGCGCTTTACCGCGACATTCATGTCAAGAAAATCGCCGTGCCTGAACGCGTACGTTTCGCCATCGTCGAAATACGAGCCTCCTTCGGCCTCGCCGTTGCCGTAAGCGCGCACGTAAAGCGTGTCAGCCTGCTCGGCTGTCGACTGGATCAGGCTCTGCGTGAAGAGCACGGTCCCCTCTTTCACGAACACGGGGGTGAACCCGAGCGGCGCTTCGACCTCGTGCCAGCCGCCGGAAAGCTCCGCGCCATCGTACATGCTCGCCCATTTTCCGGCCGGGAGGTAGACTTCCCTCTTCACCGCGCCGGAGTCGAGCACCGGGGCGACGAGGAGCTTGCTTCCGAACGAGAACTCGTTGTCGAGCTTGTAGGCTTCGGGGTCGTTCGGGAAGTTTATGTACAGCGGCCTGATGATGGGAAGCCCGGTCTCATGCGCTTCCCTGAATGCCGTGTAGACTTCCGGCATGAGCTCATATCTCCTGTCGATGATCTCGCGGTTAAGCTTCGTGTACTCCGGTCCGAACGACCACGGCTGCCGCTGCTTTGAATCCCATGTGCTGTGGGTCCTGAAGAAAGGAGTGAAGGCTCCGAGTTCCAGCCAGCGTGTGTAGAGTTCGGGCGACGGATTGCCGACGAAGCCGCCGACGTCGCTTCCGACGAACGGCTGGCCGCTGACGCCGATGTTGAGAAACATCGCGAGCGCGAGTCTAAGGTGAGCGAAGCTGGCGAAGTTGTCGCCGGTCCACATCGCTGAATAGCGCTGACCGCCGGCATAGTTCGAGCGCGTCAGGACGAACGGCCTCTTGTCCGGCTCGAGCTTCGCTACCCCGTCACGCGTGCCGCGCGCCATCTGCATGCCGTAGGCGTTGTGCACTTCATAGTGTTCCACCATGTCGCCGTCGACATCCTGCAGGACATCGGGAGGAAAAGTCTTGTTCGGCGTGTTGAACACGCTCGGCTCGTTCATGTCGTTCCAGAACCCGTCCACGCCGACATCGATAAGATATTTATACTGTTCGCCCCACCATTCCCTCGTCTTCCTGCTGAAGAAGTCGGGGAACACGCAATTGCCCGGCCAGACCTGTCCGACAAAGTATTTTCCGTCGGGGAGCTTGGAGAAGACGTCCTTCTTGATTCCGCTGTCGTAAACCATGTACCCCTTCTCGTCCTTTATGCCGGGATCGATTATGGTTACCACCTTGAATCCGAGCGAGTGCAAGGTGTCGAGCATCTTGCGCGGAGTCGGGAAATCTTTCGGGCTCCAGGTGAAACACCTGTACCCGTCCATATAGTTTATGTCCAGGAAGATGACATCGCACGGGATCTGTTCTTTCCGGAATTTATGGGCGAGATCGAGCACCCTCGACTCGGGATAGTAGCTCCACCTCGACTGCTGGTATCCGAGCGACCAGATGGGCGGCATGTGCATCTTGCCTGTCAGGTCGGCAAACTTTCTGACCACCTCGGCGGCGTTCCTTCCGGTGATTATATAAAGCTGAAACGCGCCGGCTCTCGCGGTATAGATGAATTTATCCCTTTCAGTCTTGCCGATATCGAAAGTGGTGCGGGACGGATTATCGAGGAATATTCCGTATGCGCCGCTCTGATCAGCCTTGAGCAAAAACGGGATGGTCTCATAAAGAGGGTCGAACTTGACGGCATAGGCGGGGTGGTCGGTATTCCACATCGTCCAGCGGCTGTCATACTTGTTGTAAGGAAGAGTCTTCTCGCCGAGCCCGTAGAAATCGCGCGCGCCGTGGATATTGAAATCCGCCACGAGACCTGAGTCGCCGAACTCGATTTTATCTAAATCCAGGAGGTCCTTCCCGTCGTTCGAGACGAATCTGAGCTTCATCGTCTCCGGAGAAAATTCGATCGAGCCTTCGGGGAGATTCACCCTTATCGTCTTCTTTCCGACTTCAGTCTTGTACCGCGACAACTCCTCGGGAGATTCGACGACGGCAAAGGATTTCAATTCCTTTCCGCCCGGCGCGAGGGTAAGATGAAAGATTCCCGGTTTGAACAGCTCGACCTTGGCCTTACCGGACTCATAGTTTAATGCAACCTCGCGCGCGGACTTCTCCACGCTTTTCAATTTGCCTAATGCGCTCATTTCGCCAGCTTTGTTATGATTGACTCCCAGAAAGGTCCCAAAACTCAGTATCAAGGCATAGATAAACATTTCAGATCACCTTCAGGTGTAGTTCCATGAGTTGTTCTCTGCTCACTTCACTCGGCGCGTCGTCCATCAGCGACATCGCGCTGCTCGTCTTCGGGAAGGCGATCACGTCGCGTATGGACTTGCTGCCGGTGAATAGCATTATCAGTCGGTCGAACCCGAACGCGATCCCTCCGTGCGGAGGCGCTCCGTATTTGAACGCGTCGAGAAGGAAGCCGAATTTAGTCTTTGCCTCATGTTCCGATATGCCGAGGCATGAAAACATTTTCTGCTGCAGTTCCGGCTGGAATATCCTTATACTTCCTCCGGCTATTTCGTTCCCGTTAAGCACAAGGTCGTACGCCCTCGCGTGCGCGTTGCCGATCGGGTTTTCGATGGTCCATCTTTTCTTCTTCTTGTGCTCCTCAATTCCCTGGTCGAGCGTGGCGACATCTTCCTCCTTCGGTGAGGTGAACGGATGGTGCATCGCCGCAAATCGTCTCTCTTCCTCGGACCACTCGAAGAGCGGAAACTCCGTGACCCACAGGAGCGCGATCTTGCTCTCGTCGATGAGCCCGAATTTCTTGGCCACTTCGAGTCGGAACTGGCCGAGCGTTGGGTAAATCTGCCGGCGCGGCTGGGTGATGATGAGTATGAGGTCGCCGTTTTCCGCTTTGAAGCTCTCGCGCAGTCCTTTTAGCTGTTCGGCAGAGAAATACTTCGCGGTCGGCGACTCCAGGGCCTCCGGCGTGACTTTGAAATACACTAGCCCCGCGGCGCCGCATGACTTGGCGAGGTCGGTCAGCTCGTCGATCTGCTTCCTGCTGATCCCGGCCTGCTTCTGAAGATTGATGCCGCAGATAAGGTTCCCGGCCTCCAATCCTGTCTCGAATACCTTGAACTGCGATCCCTTGAGGATGTCGGTGACGTTGTGTATTTCGAGGCCGAAACGAAGGTCCGGCTTATCGCTGCCGTATTTCGTCATCGCCTCGTCGTACTTAAGCCGTGGAAGTGGGGTCTTGATGTCGATCCCCTTCGCCTCCTTGAAGAGAGCCTTGATGAGACCTTCTGCCATATCATATATATCCTCTTCGAGGACGAAGGACATCTCGATATCTATCTGGGTGAATTCCGGCTGGCGGTCGGCTCGCAGGTCTTCATCGCGGAAACATTTCACTATCTGGAAGTACCTGTCGAATCCGGAGACCATGAGTATCTGCTTGTAAGTCTGCGGGGACTGCGGGAGCGCGTAGAATTTCCCATGATGAATCCTGCTCGGCACGAGATAGTCGCGCGCTCCTTCGGGCGTGCTCTTCATTAGAAACGGCGTCTCGATCTCCATGAAATTAAGAGAGTCGAGATATTTGCGCGCCGCCTGTGCCATCTTATGCCTCGTCAAAAGGTTGCTCTGCATCTGATGGCGCCTGAGATCGAGGAAACGGTATTTCAATCTGAGATCCTCGCTCGTCTCGATCTCATCTTCTATCGGAAACGGCGGAGTTTCCGCTTCGTTCAGAATGACGAGATCGTCGCCCAGTATTTCGATCTCGCCCGTTGGAAGAGACTTGTTCTCAGTTCCGTCCGGTCTTCTTTCCACCTTACCGACGATCGCTATTACGTCTTCGTTCCTCAGCCGCTTGGCGGTCTGATAGACATTTTCGTTGTGCTGCGGAGCGAAGACAACCTGTGTCTTGCCGTACCTGTCACGGAGGTCTATGAAGATCACTCCGCCGAGATCGCGCCTCCCGTCGACCCAGCCATTTAGTGTCACGACTTCATTAATATCTTTCGCCCTGAGTTCACCGCAAGTATGCGTTCTTTTCTTGCCACGCAATGATGTTGTTTCAGACATGTTTACTTCATTTTGTTAGTTATCAATTGGAAAGTTCAATATAAGAAAGGGTGGAGCGAGTTTCAAAATAGCCAGATTTTGGGGTGTGCGGCACTCCGGCCAGATATATCGCGCGGATTACAGGAAAATATTCAGAGGATGGTCACACGATAGATTCTGTCAGATCGTCATTCGCGGAAATATTTGTTCATCCCGCGCCGTCCATGCGCGAAGAGAAACGGCAAAGCCGTG
>JAJYRM010000187.1 GCA_021794075.1 Bacteroidota bacterium
TTATTTCTCTAATCATCTTCTGCGTCTTCCACGGCTCGCCGGCAAAATCATACATATAAGCGATGTCGAAACTCGGCTCATTTCCCTGCGCGTAATCTCCAATGAGACCGGTCATGTCGGGAAACTTCGCAAGGAAGACCCATTTCGAAACGCCGCCGTACTGGACTTCGAAAAGAGAATCAAGCTTGGTGAGGAAGGCCTTCCTTCCGCCATACAGGTTTATGAGTCCCTGGACATCCTGAGGGACATTGAAGGTCCATACCCAGGCGTTGCACTCTGCGTAATAATCGCGGCCGCCTGGCCCTTTCGGGAGTATTGGATTGAAACCCTGCACCCATTTACCATTCGCGGATTTCGGAGCCATGAAGCCGATCGACTTGTCGAATACGTTTCGGTAATTGTATGCCATTTTCATGAATCGCTCATAGTCCGCAGTATGACCAAGCGCCTTCGCCATCTGCGCGATACACCAATCGTCGTAGGATGCTTCGAGCGTCACCGACACGGCTTGTCGTCGTTCGAAAGGATGCACTTCCGGATTCGTCTCCTTTTCACCTTCCTTCAGCGCGGGGAAGAACCCCTTCTCGAGATAAATTTTCCCGAGGTCCGTCATCGGCCCCCTTCTCCACGGGAGCATCGTCGCGTGGAGAGCCTCCTTCTTCATCGCCTGGTAAGCTTTCTCGACATCGAAATTACGGTAGCCTTTGAAATAGGTGTCCGCGATCAGCTCGTCCGCATGATCCCCTATCATCGCCGCGAACTCGCCCCACACTCTCGGAAACGACGGCAGCCATCCCCATTGCTCATACATCCTGACGAGCGACTGTATCATCGCCTCCTGCTGTGCGGGATCAAGAAGGAGTTGAAGAGGATGTTCACATCGGAAGGTGTCCCACAACTGATCGTGAGTATAGAAATCGACACCGTGCGTTTCATGGATCTTATGGTCGAACCCGCTGTAGTACCGGCCGTCTTCCGTAATGTCCATCATGTCTTCTTCGGCGCGGTAAAGGGAGCTGTAGAAGATTGTCTTCTGTGCTTCAGTTCCTCCGACAACGCTGATCTTCCCGAGCAGATTGTTCCAGGCAGACTTCGTCTGAGCCTCCAGGCGCTTAAAATTCCATCCTTGTATTGCCTGGTCGAGATTCTTCCGCGCCTGGTTGAGGCTGATAAATGAAAGGCCGACCTTCACCTGGATTAATTCCTTTCCATCGCCGGAAAAATTCAACGTGAGTCCAACCCTTTCACCTTCAATCAGCTTGCTTTCTACCGGCGTTCCGCCGTACTTCCATGACTCTTGTCCGCGAAAAGGCCTCGAGAATTTCAGACAGAAGAAATAAGGAACTCCTTTAATGGTGGTTTCCCCTTCCACTAGAGAAGGCGAAACAATCCGCATTGAACCACTGTCGGGCATCATTAAGTTTACGTGGTGCGCATCGGCAGAGGGGAAGTCGAACCTGTAAAAGATCGCGAAGTGGCCGACGGTGTAGGAAGTCCAAATGTCGTAGGTTCCGAGGAGCCCTCTATAGTAGTATGGTGTTCGTGTCTCAAAATCCCTGTCGAAACTCGACGCGATTTCGCCTGGCTCTGTCCTGACATTTCCGGTGCTCGGCATTATAGACACCCCGCCGGCGGGAAAGCCGTAAATCTTCGTCGCCACATACGAGTCGTTGACTCCTGGATTAAGATCCGGTGTAACCTGCGGATAGCCGTGAGGAAGTTGAACCATCGGCCGCGTGGTGGAAAGTAGCATGCTTACTCCGCCGATCGCGGGATTCACGTAATCGACAGGCTCCTTCGGCGTCCCGGCGATCGCACTGATATTCATGAAACATATCACTGAAACGAGAATCGAAATAAATGTCTTCTTCATTTTGTTCACTCATACTAATGATTTGGGCATAGATAGAAATCGACTATTACTTCAGCATCAGGAATCTAACCTGATATGGAGTGAAGGTAATTTTGCCTTTTACTTCCCGTGGATTTTCTTCGAGCGAGTTCACCTCATACACACGGGTCGCGGGGCGGTACTTGACAAGCTTTCTGACATCCAGACTTTCAGTTTTGCCTTCAACTTCTCTCAAGCAGATGATCACACCGTTTCCGTCCCACGCCGGACGCGCGAAGACCAGGAGCAGGCTATTCTTACCGAAGTCGAGCACCGAACCAGATTGGAGTTTTGTACCATAACCGCCTCCCGGTCGCAGCGTCGCTGTAAGTGGAACGCGCGAGCCCCATCCGAAATCCGTAGCGAATTGCATCGATGTATCCGAGGTCGATGTGATGTCATACTTCCAGGTTAGTCCGCCCTCCTGAGCCGCCCGGAAGTTAGTGTCCCAATAGTTATTGAGGACATACGAATAAATGTAAGGCTTTTCGACGCGGTCCACTTCCTGCCATTTCCCCGTGTTGATGTCACCGAACTGCATGAGAGGCGCCTCCGGACTCACGAACACTATCTGACCATTCTTCGAGCGCACCGTCGCAAAATTCTGGACTCCGTCCCAGTCAGAAGCCGTTCCCGGGAGCTGTCCCTTTCCCGGTATCACCGTTCCGCCCTGTACCTCAAAGGCGATGTGACTGTTTGGTGATTCAAATGGAAACGCCACATATACAGCTTCCGGCTTGAACACCTGCCGCTTAATCATGGAGAAGATAAGCTGGATCTTCTTCTGATCTTTGTAGAGCCGAACCTGGCACGTGACTCCTCCGTCCGTGGCGCACCCTTTTACGTGTCCGGTTATGTCCACGCTCGTCCAAAGTGGCCCGTCCACCACATTGCCTACGTGCACATCTGTCATGCTGGTACGCGAGAAGATGCTCGGATCGTACGGCACAGAACGCGCTGAGTTGATGAAACCTGTATTTTTTACTCTCTCGTATATAAACTGCCCAAGTTCCCAGGGGGCTTTGGGATCCACAAGTTGGAGGCCACTGGATTTGTCCACAAGACTCACGATCCCACCTTTTGTCGCGTCAATCTTCAACTCGTAGTACTTATTCTCAAGAGTTCCGTCGAAGGCGTGCTCGACAACTTTGGGCGCTGGTTTATTCTCGACGATTATCTTGTACATCTTGTAACCAAAGGCAGGCACATCCTTCGCATAAAGGTCCCAGTAATTTCCGCCGGGGCCTGAATTCGAAAGCTGAAGCGGAACGCTGCTGCCGTCGGCGTCGACGACAACGATCTGCTTGTTCGTTGGAAGGATGTTGCTATAAGCGAAGAACCGCGCGATGCCGGATCGCTCAATGTCCATCGTGTTGAAAACGTCTATCGTAGGCGTGTTGAGCTTCGGAATGTAACGACGGAGGAGTCCGAGAGATGCTTCCCTGAACACGCCGTTATCTTTTGCTGCAGTCCAGGCGTAAGCAGCTTTGTTGTTCCATTGAACGGTGGAATTAAGCGAAAGCGGGTTGCTAACGCTCTCGGCCGCGCCGAAGGTATGTTCGTCGAACAAAATTAAGTTGTCATTTATCGAGCTCATAGCTCTCAGAGCGTCGGGGCGGATACTCGCGCCGAGGAGTCGCGCCATGGAAAAGAGCCCCTGGTTCGCGATGAAATCGGCCTGGGTGTCGCGGACGTAAGCGGTCTCCAGAGCGCACGAGCCGGCGCCGTCGGTCCACCAATCCGGCCACGCAAGCTTATAAGTTGGAAGCTGCGAAGCGTAATGCTTGTCCACGGATTTGAAAAACTCGCCGACCGTCGCGAGTTTCAGCCTCGGCCATTCAAATTCTTCGTTCCATTTCCTGACGAGATTGCAGGCATTAATGGACGGGGGCGAATCATCTATGAAGTAGCCGCTGAATTGTAGCATCGTCTCGTCCATCGGATATCCTTTCGACTGCAAACTGTTCAGATAACTGAACAACGCGTTCCTGAAAGGGTCGATAGGGCCGAGTATCCCGAGCCCGTTCGCGTACTGGTAATGCTCGCCGCGGTAGGCAAGTATCTTCTTCCCCGATGGTGACTCCCACCAGAACGCCGTCGGAATTTTGAACGGGCGGAGCGCATGCCCAGGATTTTCTCCCATGCTAAAGTACTTTATCCCCGCACTCGTGAGGTAATCCACCAGACACCACGCCGCCCCGTTGACATCGTCCTGCATGCCGGTGGTCACATCTATGCCGGTTTTTTTAAAGTATCGGACGGTTTTCATTAGCCCCGCCAGCGTGGCCTCGTCATCCAGGTCCGACATATTCAAGTACATGCCGGTCACTTCGATCCGTCCCTGAAGTATTCTCTTAACGAGTCTATCCACTTGTGCCCTCGGTCTCGTCTTTAGATACTCCTGCACAGCCCAAGCGGTCTCGCACGTCCAGTGAAATTGCGCGTCGGGTGGGTATGAATCTGTCTTGTCGCAGTAGTCGAGCGCGTAATCTATGTAGCGGAGCTGTTCGGGCATGATCTCCTGCTGCGGCTCAGCATAGCCGACATCCGTGTGAGTATGCTCCACAAGATATATTGTCCAGTCGCGTATAGGCTTTACGGCAAACTCCTTGCTCAACTCCTTACCGTCAAGCTCCATCTTTGCTTTGATGGTCTCCGCATGTTTGACAATTGGGATTCTAACTAGAAATGAATTATAGCCGAGATGGACTTCAACGCTTTGGCTCATTCCGTTGCTAAGTTTTATGTCGGTCCTCGTGTCTTTTCCCAGGTGAGTCACCATGAATTGTGCGAGATCGTACGTGTTCCCGGCATGTTTGATGACCGCGGGCACCTGTTCGGCTTTGAGTTCCTCACGGATTGGAGACTCGAACGTCATGTACCATACCTGGCTCCCTTCACTTTTTCCGTGTATTCGCAACACCTCCCCTTTTCCCAGCTCGATGAGTTGCCGCGGCAGTTTCAGCACAGCGTACCCCATGAGGTCGTTGTACATGTCGATCATAGTCGGAACAAAGGTCAGCTCCGCCCCGTCGAGCCCTTTGATCGTCCAGCTCGTTTTACTGCTGAGTTCAGGATTACTGAACTCCAGCACTTTCTTTCCGTTTACGAGGAGAGAAAAGAAATGCCCGTTGGGAGTGACGTTTATACCAAACATCCAGGCAAAGTAGGCGTCGTTTCCGTCGAAGTTCGCGGGCACTCCTGCGGTCTCCCATTCGACATAATTCGTCGAGTCGACGGAGCGAACGAGCATAGAAGAGGTTACCGATGGATCGGGTGAGTGGTAAATGAACCCACCGCCGTGCAGCGTACGTTCATATCCGCTGAAAAATGTCTTCGGCAGCTGAGTCCGGCCCGATTGCGCCAATAACGAGCCCGTCATAAATATTAGAGATATCAACGCGGCGAAAACAGGTTTCATCGTAACCTCCTCATTTGGCAGAGTCGAAACAAGAGAAGGCACGCGGTAGGCATGGCTCAAATGAGATGGTCGCGGATTTGTTTATGGTATTACTCACATCCGTGACGGTTCATTCTCATGCGATTCCGTGTGCCAACTTTGCTACTTCAAAAGTTTTTTGCTGTCGGCGACGAGACTCTTCGCGAACTCAACCGGGTCGCGGGGCCGTGCGGTGTCAAAATGCTTTATTGGCGTGTCGTTCCACTTCATTTCCCAATTCAGTATGTCATACTTCGTTCCATGCTCGAGACTATCCGCGAACCTTTCCCACCGCTTGAGGTAATACCCATCGATGAGTCCGCTCCATTCTTTAGCCGCGTATTCAGATAATGCGGGCCAGCCTCCCCAGACCGTGACCTGGAGCTTGGCGTCTTTTTCGTAGTAGTCCTTCTGCATCGGCGTGCTTCCCCAGTCGCGCGCGAGGTCCACCCATCTCTTCAGTCTGAAAAGGGGATG
>JAJYRM010000188.1 GCA_021794075.1 Bacteroidota bacterium
TACCTTGAACGCATAAAAAGGGCGAAGGGCCCTGGCACGCTTTCGGGGTCTAGGCGTGACCCCGAATTGACGGTGGGTCAGTCATGGTCTTCTCTTTTCAAAGGGCTCGGAACCTCTAATGGCAAAGTCAAAATTAGGGAGTGCTCACAATGAAAAACCTGGCAACTTTACTCGTCATGGCTTTCTGCATGAATTCGTTGGCATCAGCTCAATGGATACAGCAGCAATCAGGTGTTTCGTCCCTTATCGGAGGGATATGTTTCACCTCAAGTTCAAACGGCTGGGCCGTTGGACAAAACAATGTAATTCTAAAAACTACCGACGCAGGCGCTCAGTGGAGTCAGGTAACGACGTCGGTGAATGACGCATTCTACAAAGTAACTTTTGCCGATAGCACCAACGGTTGGATTACAGGTGAGCACAACGTCATATTGTCCACCACAAATGGCGGTAACTCATGGCAGTCATCGAGTGTCGGATCCCCTTACGATGCAACAGACTACGGAATTTTTGCCATGATGACTAATGGCCAGATTGAATGTTGGACTGCCGGGGGATGGGCATCGAACGCATACACTGTTATTCAGAAGCTGACTCCGTATGGTCAGTTCACTCCTGAAATAATGGGTTTCGCAGGACGTCTCGTTCGAATCGATTTTCTTAATGACAGCTTAGGGTGGGCTGCTGGCGACTCCAATCTTGTTCTTAAGACAACTGACGGTGGCCTTTGGTGGAACAAAGAGAACGTGTCGCCGATACCGAATCACCAGGGATTCAACGATATCAAATTCTTCAACCCCAATGACGGAATACTAGTTGGAGATGGTGGAGTAATAATGAAGTCTACCGATGGCGGATCCAGCTGGAACCTTGTCAGATCGAGCAAGAACGATATATTCTTCAGGCTTGCACTGACCGGTGATTCGACCGCTTATGCTGTCGGTGGGGTTGGAGACTCAGCCGCAATTCTTGTGTCTACCGATCAGGGGGCAACCTGGACAAGCCAGAAGGTCGGCGCGCCATCCGGAAGTTGGTTCGAGGATGTTTACTTCTTAAATGATTCAGACGGTTGGGCTGTCGGAAGCAACGGGTTGATATTTCATACCACCGACGGCGGTCTCGGCACGATTCTGAATACCCCTCTCCTCATAGGACCGGCAACCGGCGACACGTTAGCAGCCTCTGATACGGCTCTCGTCTGGAATTCCGTCCCTTCGGCGTCATTGTATGAGGTCCAGATAGCCCTCGACAGCTCTTTCTCAAACATTGTGCTGAATTCAAAATCTATTACCGACACCACACTCGGGCTAAAGGCCTTCTTCAACACGGTACTAAATCCAAACACCAAATACTTCTGGCGGGTTAAGGCTTCAAGTACCAATGGAATAAGTCTCTTCTCCAGCATCTGGTCTTTCATTGTCGGAACTATTACATCGGTAAACGGACCTCAACTCCCTAAAGCATACAGCCTGAGCCAGAACTACCCGAATCCTTTCAACCCGACAACGGTGATCAATTACAGTCTGCCTAGGAGCAGTTTCGTGACTCTAACCATCTACGACGATCTCGGACGTCAAGTCCATACACTTGTGGACAACGAACAGAGTGCGGGCAACTACTCTGTCGATTTCAATGCCAGTAGTCTGCCGAGCGGTGCTTACTTCTACAGAATTCAGGCGGGAACATTTACTCAGACCAAGAAGCTACTTCTGCTCAAATAGAATTGCGAAGGGAACGCACGCGGTCGCGCACCTGAGCGCTTCAAATTGAAATCGGCAACACCCGACGAGGGGCCCACCTCGAAGGGTATCACATCTCCCTTCTCTTTTAATTTTGTGCCGATTATAGTTAGATTGAATTCGTTTCGGATATTTTCGATTCGGCTTCGATAGTACAATTATTACGACATCGCACCGGGAGACTGTGAACAGGATATCTGTAAAGCATACCCCGTAACCTCATCGCTGAATTATAACTGATGGAGTAACATTAAGCATGGCACAGAAAGACAGAAGACACCGGGCTGGCAAGGTTTCCCTTTCCGAAGAAAAACCGCTTATCCCGCAAAAGTATGAAACGCCTGCTTTAATAATTCTTATACTCGTCTTGTTGGTGGCCTTTTTCCACGAGGCATTCTTTCAGGGAAAGGTGTTTGTCTCTCCGGATGTCATCTCCCCAATGAGCTTTCAGGGATATCTCAAACAAGCTAAGATGGAACACGTCTTTCCTCTTTGGATACCTTACGTCTTCAGCGGCATGCCGTCCTTCGCCAGCCTCATGACCATGGGCACGCGATGGTACGACCTTACGAGCTATATCTTCAACGACGGGATTCACTACCTGTCTTTCATATTGGGCAACACGGATGTAGGCTGGGCAATCCTTTGCTATTTCATATTCGGGATCGGGATATTCCTTCTTTTGAGGCGGTTACAGCTCAGCAAGTTCGCCTCCTTTTTTGCCGCGGTCGCCACGATATTCATGATGTACATAATCATCTGGATAATGGTAGGCCACGGTACAAAAATATTGACCATGACCTTTTTCCCTTACATCTTTCTTTTCCTTCTCGAACTTCAACGGAAATTCCGGTGGTCGTACTTCATTGGACTCATCCTCTCCGTTCATCTGATGCTCGAAGGCTCGCATATTCAGATGATATACTATACGCTCCTGACGCTCGGCTTCTTTTACTTTTATAATATTGTCGTCTCGCTCTTCAAAAGAGAAAATGTCACGGGTCTCGTAAAGAATGGCTTACTCCTCCTCGCGGCAGGGCTGATCGCTTTCGCTATGTCTTCGGATAAGTACATGTCGATACTCGAATATACGAAGTACTCAATTCGCGGATCGCAGCCGATGGTACAAAGCGCAAACTCGGAAACGCAGGGAGGCTCCGGTCTCGGGTATGACTACGCGACGAATTGGTCGTTCAGTCCGGAGGAGATCACGACCTTCTTCGTGCCTTCATTCTATGGGTTCGGTGACTTTGTCTACAACGGTCCTCTCTCCAATAACCAGCCTGTCAGGGTAAACACGTATTTCGGGCAAATGCCTTTCACCGACGCGCCAGAATACATGGGCGTAATCACGCTCATCCTCGCAGCCATAGGTTTTCTTAAGAACAGGAAGAATAGGTTTGTCCAATTCTCCGCGGCGACAATAATCATATCAATCCTCTTGTCGTTCGGTAGGACCTTCCCGTTCTTTTTCAATCTTATGTTTTACCATTTTCCGCTCTTCAATAAGTTCAGAGCCCCGAGTATGATACTCGTCTTGCCCCAGATATTTGTGCCTATACTATCCGCGTATGGGATAGATTTTCTGACAAAGGCCAGGTTGTCGGCTGACAAGGTGTTCGCCAAAAGAATGATGACATGGGGAATCGCTTTCGTCGCCCTTTTACTTCTGAGTCTCCTTATGAACGGCAACATTAAGGATTTCTATTACGGGATTATCAATTCCAGTCACAAGATCGCGCAGCAGGCCTATCCGATCCTTTTCGATAATATGATCGGAGATCTCTACATTTTCTTATTCATATGCGCGGTCACGTTCGGGATAATCTATTTCTACGTGGGCGGAAAGATGAAAACAGCGCCTGCTTTCGGAGCGCTCTTCCTGGTGCTCATCTTCGATATGTGGCGGGTCGACGCGAAGCCGATGCAGTACAGCAGTCAGAACACGCTGAAGGAACAATTCGCGAAGCCAGATTATGTCTCTTACATACAACAGGACACTTCTCTCTATAGAGTCCTCCAGCTGGATAACCTTCAACCGATTACTTCGAACACCCTCTCTTATTTCGATCTGCAAAATGCCTATGGGTATTCGGCGGCGAAGCTCAGGAACTACCAGAACATGATGGACGTAGCGGGGATCGCGAACCCGAACATACTCAGGCTTTTGGGGGTAAAGTACATAATCTCAAACAAGCCCGACAGTCTTCTCGGGCAGGTCGTATTCAAAGGATCCCAACTGGTCATCAAGAATAACAATATCCTACCGAGAGCGTTTTTTGTCGACAACTATAAAGTCTCGTCACCGCTCGACATTCTCACATCGCTGAGGGACGGATCGTTCGATCCCGCAAAGACTGTCTACTTCGTAGACAATCCGAACCTGCACTTCGTCGCGCCTGATAGCGGCGCAAGCGTGAAGGTCACGGACTACGAAATCCAGTCGATGACGCTGAAGGTCCATGCCACGGGAAACAACTTCGTTGTGCTGAGCGAAGTCTACTACCCGAAAGGATGGGAGGCTTTCATCGACGGGAAACCGACCAAGATTTATCAGAGCGATTATTTCCTCAGAGGGCTGGATGTCCCGGAAGGAAACCACACCATAACGTTGGAATTTCATCCGGCGACATATTACGTGGGGCGTGACTTGAGCCTTGGGACCAATGTGCTACTTCTCGTCGGCCTGATCGGGATCGCGGGCATTCCGTTCGCGACGAAGAAGCGCGGGAACAAAGGCGGAGAGGAAACCTTAAACTCTTGAAGAAAAGAGTCCCTGCTCGTAAACAACTAGTAAATGCCCCCGTACAGAAAGGATTCCCTTTTTAGGAGTTTGGAATGAAGTCAAGTTTGAGAAATTTCGCGGTAAGACTTATCGCGCTCGCGAAGGGAATCTTCTTTTTCATGAGACCCGGAGCATATCTTGGATTTTTCGCCAACCCATTGATATTCATCGGAAATTCGCTGAAGCTGTCGCGCTGGATATCGAAGCAACGCAGAAATGGCACGGGGTTCGATGATTTTTTCCAGCTGAGGCGGAAATACGAAAAGAGGTTCAAGCTCCACGAGCATGTCATCAATTCTCAATCGATCAAAGCAGAGAAGATAGACTACCTCGAGTTCGGAGTCGCCGGCGGCACTTCGCTCAGATGGTGGCTCAAGGAGAACACGAATCCAGGATCGAGGTTTTTCGGGTTCGACACTTTCGAGGGACTTCCGGAAGACTGGGGAATGTTTAAGAAGGGTGAGATGGGACCTGGGGCGCTCCCCTTCGAAGATAAGAGATGCCAGTTGATCAAGGGTCTATTTCAGGAAACGGTTCCACAGTTCATGGAGTCAGCCGCCTTTGATTCGACGACCAGGAAGGTGCTCCATCTCGACGCCGATCTCTTCTCTTCAACGCTGTTCGTACTCATGTCATTCGCGACCCATTTGAAACCCGGTGACATCCTGATCTTCGACGAATTCTGCGTCCCCAATCACGAATTCCTGGCATTCGACATTTTCACAAGAATACACAGCGTGCGTTACGAATTCCTTGGCGCCGTCAACAATTATTTGCAGGTCGCCATGAAGATCGTAGAATAAGACACAATCCTGTCTCCGGAGTCTAATGAGTCCGCTGAGCTTCAAGGCATTGCGGATTGTTCCCCGTCATGAGTTTGTGATATCCCGGGCAGGTCCCGCCAATTCGTCTATCGCGTTGACAAGATGGTCCCATGAATAGAGTCGCTTCTGTTCCGCTACTCCTTTGGAAAGAGATTCAGCGAGTCGCTCGCGGAAAAATTTCACGATCGAAGCGGCAAGTTCGTCCGGTGAATCGGGCCTGACGACAAACCCGGTCTTCCCGTCAATGACGGTCTCGGCAAGTCCTCCGACGTCCGTGGCTATGACTGGCCTATCGAAGTTGTAGGCAATCTGGGTTATACCGCTCTGAGTCGCGTCGATGTATGGCAAGACCACGACATCCGCCGCTGAAAAGTACAATGAGACTTGGTCGTTCGGGATGTAATCGGAGAAGACACGCACCAGATCTCCTATCCCTAG
>JAJYRM010000047.1 GCA_021794075.1 Bacteroidota bacterium
CTTCTCATCCCATGCATCCGCCTCTATGCGGTTCCTGTTCGTCGGGCCAGCGCTTTGCCTGCGGCTTCCTTCAGATCCTACCTCACGATAGCCACCCTTGCCGTTCGGCTAACACTTCCCCCTGTCGGGTGTGTAAAGAACTTCCACGCATCCTTCAAAAGCGCGGTCATCTTCAAGCAGATGCGCCCTGCCGGGCACACACAAAAAAAAGGGTCGTCCTTTATCTGGACGACCCTGGATTCGGGAAATATTCCTCTTAAGAGTCAGAACGGCAGGTCGTCTTTCTCTTCCGAGACCGACGGAGGTGCGCCGGGGGCAGCTTCCTCTCGTCCCAGCGATCCGCCTGCTGATTCTCCGCGCTCCTGGCGTGAACCGAGCATGACGAGGTCGTTCGCGACTATCTCGGTGACGTATCGCTTGTTGCCATCCTTGCCTTCGTAGTCCCTGTATTGGATTCGTCCTTCGACGTATACCTTGTTCCCCTTCTTCAAGTATTCCGCGGCTATCTCCGCGAGTTTCCCCCACATCACAATATTATGCCATGAGGTTTTTTCCTGCGGATTCCCTTCTTGATCCTTCCATTGCTCGCTCGTCGCAAGACTAAAATTGACGACTGCGGCCCCGCTCGGAGCATAGCGCAACTCCGGATCCTTGCCGAGATTGCCAATCAGGACGACTTTGTTTACACTACGAGCCATTACTACTCCTTCCTGTTTTGAATTTAGATCGACTAAAAATAACAGCGAACGAATTCTTAACCAAACGGAAGAGCGCTGTCTCTCTTGCGCTCTCCCGTTTTCGTGATTCGAATCGTCTCAGATATTAACTCCCAACTCGGGCGCCACTTTCCTGAGCGCGTCAAGGACAGGCGTCAGCCCCTCTTTGAAGATTATGATCCTTTGACGATCGAACTTTCCATCCTTGTTCTTCCGGCTCTCAGTCAGGATGAGGTACTTCGAGCCGGTCTTTGCCTCCTTCACGTCGAGGAAGTAGTTTCGCTGTCCCGCCTGGATTCTGATCGCTTCCGCTTTCTGGTCAGACATTTTTCCCTCCTGTTTTTTGTTTCTGTTTTGGAATAGGCCCTTAATCGTGCGTTTTTGAGGCTTTTGTATCCTCCACCGGTTCCCGAAGCACGATTTCAGAGACCCGTTTAAAGCAGAAACTACGCCACACCTTTCTCAAAGTCAACAAGATGGAATAGTTGTGGAGAGGAATCTCACTCTGTTCGCGAAGGGGACTCCTTCCCATTCTCCGATTGTCTAACGAAAGGGGAAGTTAACTTCGTGAAACTTCTATCGAGTTTAGCTTACACTCACCGCACACTTAAGAACACTTCGCAAGCCAAGTTTGGCATGAAGAGCAACGGCACTCTCGAATAATATTAAATGCTTCTTCGCCAACGATGATCCAAGATTCAATCAAAGCTCAAGAGAACCGTTGATGTTATCAGATTTTCTCTTCTATGTATTTTTTGCGCCGGAGGTTAATTGGGACTCACAAGGACTGCCGGCTCACTTTTCCTTCAAACTGCGCGCTCCAGAATCACGCGGCGTTCATAAAAAAAGCCCGCCGTCGATGACGGCAGGCTTTGATTTACAATTATTGAAACTCTCTACTTGCCCTGCAACGTCCGTATCAGCAAGATCGCAGTCACCGCAACCGACGCGACCGAACCGACTGTGCCAATTATATCCTTGAAGAGATTCCACGAATACAATTCCGGCTTAATCGAAACGCGCGGCACGAAGACCAAATCGCCCGGTTCAATGTGAGTCTCGCCCGGCTTGTACCACTGATAGGTTCCCTGCTTGAGGATTCTGATTGTATTCTCGGCTCCCTCTTTGGCTCCTCCGGCGGCGGCGATGTAATCCTCCGCATTCCAGCCGCTCTGATAGCTGATGTACCCAGGATAGCGAACCTGACCGAGCACGTAAACGGCACGCTGACTCTGCGGAACATATATGCTGTCTCCGGCTCGCAGGGTGACGTTGTACTTTTCGTTTTTGTCGACAAACAACTTCACGAAATCCGTGGAGACTACTTCTCTTCCGGCCCGCATGGACAGCTCCTGCGAAGCGTATGAGAGATCTTCCTGGGTTACATCGGCGGCGCGATTCGTGAAGAAGGACGGATTGGTCGGCTGCGGAGGAGTGAAGACGTTTGGTTCCCTCGTCCTATAAATCACCGCGGTCGGGAGCGAAGCCCATTTCGTGAATCCGCCGGCAAGCTTGATGATCTGAGCAAGCGTTGTTGTGTCGGGAGAAATAGGATAGATCCCCGGGACATTCACCTCGCCGTCCACATACACATAAAAATTATCCATCTTGTTCCTGTCGATGGGAACTACCACCCGGGTGTTCGCGGGAAGCGGCATGTCAATCGAAGAAGAGTCCTCCAGGTTGACGATATTTTCTGCGTATCCGCCATGCCCGTTCGGCTCGAAGACCTCGACATGCGTGGAGTCGGCGATTCGCGTGAGGCCCTGAGATATCTCAAGCAGATCTTTTATCCTGTCGCCGTGAACATATTCGTAAGTCCCGGCCATCTTCACTCCTCCGGAGATGCTTAGACTACCAAGCGCAAAGTTTTCCCTGGGAACTATAATCGCATCGCCTTGCTGAAGGTAGGGATCGTCCGACACGTCGCCTGACTGATAAAACTTCAATAGGTCCACTCTCTGCGAGGTCCCGTTGCTATGAACGAGCTTGATTCGCCGCAATGAGAATGGCGGCAATGGAGAAATATCGCCGACAAATTTCGGAAGGTTAGCCTCCGTGAAAACACGATCGACGCGGTCGAACGCGGTCGCCGTATACCGGCCCGCGGTTTTCACCTCGCCGGCCACGACCACGTAAAATGTCCGTGGATAAACAAGCGTCAGAGTTATCTTCGCGCTCTTATATTGCTGACTGAGCATTTTGGAGACATAGTCTTTCGCGGCGGCTATCGTCATACCGCCTACGGTTAAGACTCCATAAGCCGGAACGACCAGCGTCCCCTCGGGAGTCACGCTTAGAGTGTAGGACAAAGGCGTCGCACCCCAGATACCTATATTTACGAGATCACCGGGACCGAGAAGGTACTTGCTTGTGTCCACCGGAGCGTCATACGGCGGCGGCTGGATCGTCATTCCCTGGCCCTGAAGATTCCTGAACAAGTCAGCGCTTGAAGTGAACATACTAGCGGAAGAAATCCCGGTTCCCTGAGTCTGCCCAGTGCCACCATATTGTGACTGAAGAATGCCCATGGCATTCTGTGTTTGCTGCTGCTGTTGCTGTCCGCTTTGAGCCTGCGCAAACGAAACGCCGTAGGAAACAACACAAATAGCCAGTACTAGAAAAATTCTTTTCATGTTTTGTCTTACACTCGGTTGTAAAGGTGATAGAAACATCCGTCGAGGATTAGATATAGTAAGAAACAAAAAGGGTTTACTCAAGGTATTTCTGCTATGATGAGGTGCCCAACCTCACGCGAACCGACGCGGTCCGTACTCGCCATTCGTGCAAGAGGCTCCCGGCTGGTCTTCCCAACTATGAAGTCCCTGTCCTTAAGAAATGCATTATGGAGGGGTTATATTCTCCAATAAACGGAGACAGGATATGTTCGAGCATAGAAATGATCCGCTGCTGCCTCGCAGAAAATACGTCAGAAGAGTAGCCAAACACGGGCTGTTTGCGTTCGTGCTGATAGCCATATCGCTGGCAATAGGGATAGTCGGATATCACTTCCTCGAAGGACTCGGATGGATAGACGCCACCGTAAACGCGTCGATGATACTCGGCGGGATGGGCCCTGTTAACAGGCTGCACACGGACGCCGGTAAGCTGTTCGCTTCGGCCTACGCTCTCTTTTCCGGAATCATATTCCTAGCGGCGGTTGCCGTTCTCTTCGCCCCCGCATTCCATAGATTCCTCCACAAGTTTCATCTCGATTCAAAGAAATAACGGAGTGAATTTCTTGCCGGTTATGGCTCACTATCGATGAAATGGTGGTCACTATTCTTTATATTCCAACAGTAGAATTGATTCGTCAATAAGTGTTTCAAAGGAGGAGATTATAAATGAAGAGCGGTTTGAACAAATACAGTTCAGAATTGACTCAGAAGACGTCCCAACCGGCCTCGCGGGCGATGTTGTATGGCGTCGGATTAAAAGATAACGACATGGTGAAGCCACAGGTCGGGATCGCAAGCATGGGTTGGGAGGGAAACACATGCAATATGCACTTGAACGATCTCGCGAAAATCGTAAAGCAGGGTGTTCAGGAAGCCGGTTTGGTAGGGCTCATTTTCAACACTATCGGAGTGAGCGACGGCATATCAATGGGAACGGAGGGGATGAAATCTTCCCTCCCGTCGAGAGAGATCATCGCCGATTCGATAGAAGCGGTCATGCGCGCGCAGTGGTACGACGCGAACATTTCGCTTCCTGGCTGCGACAAGAACATGCCCGGCTCCGTCATAGCGATGGGGAGGTTGAACCGCCCGAGCCTGATGATCTACGGAGGGACAATAAGGGCCGGCCACCTCGGCGAGCGAAAGCTGGATATCGTTTCGGTTTTTGAATCGTACGGGGAATTCATCGCAGGCAATATAAAAGAATCTGAGATGAACGAAGTCGTTAAGCACGCGTGTCCCGGACCCGGCGCTTGCGGAGGAATGTACACGGCAAACACGATGGCCACGGCCATCGAGACCTTAGGCATGTCGTTGCCATACAGTTCCTCGCTCCCCGCCGACAGTGAGGCGAAAAAAAAAGAATGCCTAGCGGCGGGAAAAGCCGTCCTCGGCCTGCTCGAAAAGGATCTCAAGCCGCGCGACATCATGACGAAGCAGTCGTTCATCAACGCCATCACGATGGTGACCACCCTCGGCGGCTCGACAAACGCGGTGCTCCATCTTATTGCCATCGCAAAATCAGTCGCAGTTAAACTGACGATCAACGACTTTCAAGAAGTCAGCAACCGAGTGCCTTATATCGCTGAGCTAAAACCTAGCGGCAAGTTCGTGATGGAAGACGTCAACGACATCGGCGGCATACCCGCGGTGCAGAAGATGCTCCTGAAGGAAGGCTTCCTCGATGGGAACTGCATGACCGTGACCGGAAGGACGCTCGGAGAGAACATCGAGAAAGTTGCCGACCTAAAGGCCGGACAGAAGATCGTTCACCCCCTCTCGGATCCGATTAAGAAGACAGGCCACCTGCAGATCTTGTACGGCAACCTTGCGAAGGAAGGGGCCGTCGCGAAGATAACCGGCAAGGAAGGCCTACGCTTTTCGGGTCCCGCCAAGGCGTTCGATTCGGAAGAGGATACTCTAAAAGCACTTGAAGAGAAGAAGGTCTCACCGGGGGATGTGGTGGTAATAAGGTATGAAGGACCGAAAGGCGGACCCGGGATGCGCGAGATGCTGACAATCACATCAGCCATCATGGGCGCGGGACTCGGCAAGAGCGTCGCTCTTATTACTGACGGCAGATTCTCCGGCGGAACTCACGGCTTTGTCGTGGGTCACATAACACCCGAAGCCCAAACGGGAGGTGTACTCGCGGTAGTGCACGACGGAGACCGGATAACTATCGATGCCGAGAAAAACACGATCGTTCTCGAAGTGCCGGATGCAGAGATCGAGAAACGCCTGAAGGCCTGGAAGGAACCGCCCTACAGAGCGAAGAGCGGCATGCTTTACAAGTATATTAAGAATGTCTCGTCCGCTTCAGAAGGCTGCGTGACGGACGAAAATTGAAAAGGAAAAATGGAATTATGGTTTATTGGATTTGCCATTGTGGCTTGATCCTTTGATCCAGCAGAAAGCTTTGTTCCACGACAGAAGAGGCCGGGTGAGACCCGGCCTTTGTCTTTTCCGCCGGTTATGAATTTGAGACGGAAAGATCCTGCATGTTTTAGGATCGAAAGTGGAAATTTCACGTTCACGCCGGTTATATTGAGGCAAATGTCGGAGGCTTATCATGGAACTCAGTAAACTCCTTCATGAGCGGATGAACGAGATCATCTCAGAAGCGGAGGCGTCTCTTTCGCGGTCCCACCTTACTCACTATGAGAAAGAAGACGCGGAACATAACCGCCAGAAACTGAAAGCGCTTTACGTTCTTGCGGTCAGGGCGATCGCGGAGAAAAACCTCGGACCGATGCTCGCGTACGCGGAAACCGTCGCGCGAGAAAGATATGAGGCGAGCTTCGATCTTTCTGAAGTCCAGACCGCCTTCAACGTGCTCGAAGAAGCGGCATGGAGATTCGTCGTGAAAAATCTTCCCCCGGTCGAGTATGGTGAGGCTATAGGCATGATCAGCACGGTCCTTGGCGCTGGCAAAGACATGCTCGCCAGGACGTATGTTATGCTGGCCAGCAAATCTAAGGCGCCATCTTTCGACCTTCGCTCTATGTTTGCCGGAACTTACTGACCCGTTCCCGAACGACTGCCGGTACGCAAACTCTCACCTCCTATGCCTGTGACTGCGGGTGTCGCATCTGCGGTCGTCTGGCGTAATGGAATTTTCCCTCCTGCCGGATAAACTATCGGGGCGTCTTTTGTGTTAAATAACAAGACACCCAAACGATCGAAAGACAGACAATATGGCAACCGAAAAACAGAGGTTGGCAATCCTTGGAAGCGGTTTCGCGTCTCTGAGCCTCGTCAAAAGGATCGACCTTTCTCTATACAAAATCGCAATTATAAGTCCCCGAAATCATTTCCTCTTTACGCCTCTTCTCCCCAGCACCACGGTTGGGACGATAGAATTCCGCAGTATAATCGAACCGATAAGGACATCGAGAAACGAAATCAGGTACTATCAGGCGGAATGTATTTCGATAGATCCCGAGAAAAGTATCGCGAAGTGCGAGACCGTGCAGAGCAAGGAAGTCTTTGACCTGGAATACGATCATCTCGTGATCACGGTCGGAGCGGTGAATAACACATTTGGGATCCCGGGAGTTGAAAAGCATGCGTTGTTTCTTAAAGAGCTTCACGATGCACGGAAGATAAGAGGAAAGATAATAGAGAATTTTGAGCGAGCCGCCGTGCCCGGCACGCCCGACGAGGAGAAGAAGAGGCTTCTCCATTTCGTGGTGGTGGGTGGTGGGCCGACCGGCGTCGAGTTTGCCGCCGAGCTCAGCGACTTCATAAAAGACGACCTCGTGAAGTGGTATCCGAAACTCGCCCCTCACGCGACGATTACGCTGTTGGAAGCTGCGACTCAGATCCTCGGCACGTTCGACTCCAAGCTCTCCGAATACGCCATGAGAATTTTCCAGCGTCAGAACATCGTCATTAAGACCAACTCACCCGTGAAAGAAGTCCAGGAGAAAACCATCCTTCTCCATGACGGTACGACAATCCAGCACGGGCTCGTCGTTTGGTCGACGGGAATCGGGCCCACGAAACTTCTTCAGTCGCTACCTTTTCCGAAGAACCGCGCTTCCCGCCTCCTCACAGACGAGTTTCTCCGGGTGCCCGGCACGAAGAACATCTACGCGGCGGGAGACTGCGCGACATCGGAAGACGAGAACTATCCCGCAACCGCCCAGGTCGCGCAGCAGGAGGGAAAATATCTAGCGTACTCGTTCAATCGTACGGCGCTCGGGAAAGTGCCTGCGCCGTTCCGCTACAAGAACCTTGGAATGCTCGCGTACATCGGCGACCGGCGCGCGCTCGCGGATCTACCGAATGTTAAAGGGCGGGGCTTCGCGACTTTTCTTTTCTGGAGGTCTGCATACCTGACCCGGCTCGTAAGCATGAAGAACAAGATCCTCGTACTCTTCGATTGGATGAAGGCATCGATTTTCGGAAGAGACATAAGCAGTTTCTAACCAGCGGCGATTCCTAAACAGGGGACTTCCTGTTCGGATTTGAAGCCCTATGCATCGCCGAATCGCTAAGCGATAATGTCTTTGGAAGCCCGGTTCCCATTTAAGCACGACGTACTTTCGCCACATCTGCCCTCTAATTCGTACTGACGAGCATAAACTGGCTCAGTTCAGAGCAATCTTATGAGTCCTATTTCCCATTTCTTTAAATGCATTTATTCGCCGTCCCATTCCCGGTGTTTGATGAATCCGCTCTCTCTGAGAATCGTCCGGAGGGAATCTCTCAGCATCTCTTCGTCTTCGATCACGAGGATTCGCCTTCGTTCGGCGAGATCGAATTCCTGAAGCTCTACAGACACGTCATACGCTGTGCCCTGTACGTTCGTTTCTATCATCTGGTTCATCGCAACCCTAACATGCGGTCTAATATTTAGATAAATACATTTCAAGTGCCATGCTGGCAAGAAGAAGCGTTAAACTCTTCAAAAACGCAGGGGACGTTTTCAGTGTGTCCGCTTCTGATGCACTCGGTGTGCGGTTCCGATACATGACAACGCTCGACTTTCTCCGGAGTTGTCCATAACTTAGCTCCGTTAGGGAAACTAAGAGAGGGCAAAGATGCGTGTCACGGGAATCGCGATGTGGCTATCAGCTGCTGTAACCATTCTCTGCAGTGAATCGGCGTCTGCACAAATGAAAATCAACGAGCTCATGTATGCGCCATCGGGTGGGCAACCGGAATGGATCGAAATCTACAACGACGGTCCCGACAGCGTCAACATAAAAGGCTGGACGATCCATAATAAGAATGGTGTCCGTTATGCTCTCAGGCTGTCGGACCGCTACATTTCTCCACACTCTTACCTTGTGCTCACAAACTCGAATGAGTTCGCAAATTTTCATCCAGAGGCTGCCGGGAGCTACATCGTCGTCGACTGGTCGCAGTATTTTCTGGTGAACACCGGCGATACCGTCGCCGTCCATGATGAATCCGGCAAGCTCGTCGACTCCGTTTACTACGCTTCGTCATGGGGTGGCAGTGCAGGAAGATCGCTCGAGAGAAAATCTGCGTCGGACTCGTCACGAACACAAAGCAACTGGGGAACTTCAATCAATCCGGCCGGGAGCACACCGGGAAGGCTAAACAGCATTTCGTTGCGAACCTTCGACCTTAAGATCTCGTCTTTCTCGGCGACATTCTCATACAAGGCATCGAAAGCAGTTTTTGACATGCTCGTAAAAAACATCGGTCTGGAGACCGCCTCCTCGTTCACGGCGAGCGTGTTTGTCGATTCTAATGGCGATTCAATCGCCCAGTCAAATGAAGTTGTCGCGTCGACATCGGGAACTCAGCTGAGCAGTGGAGACTCGATTCGGTTTCATCTTGAAAAGGAGATTGCTAACCCACGACGGTCAAACGCGATTGCCATTATCGACTTCCCATCCGACGAAGATACATCGAACAACCGCCTGATGACTCGAATCAATCAATCATACCCATCCGGGTCTTTGGTTGTGAACGAAATAATGTACGCACCAGCCAGTCCCCGGCCCGAATGGGTGGAACTGTTCAACACTTCGCAGGATTCGGTATTACTCGACGCGTTCACGCTTGCCGACAATTCCGGAACGAAGGCGCGGCTGCCGCAATCAGGCTTCAGGCTTCCGCCATCGGGATACGTGATCATCTCCGACGACTCCACTTTCTTCAATTACTATCCGGAGTTGTCAGCAGGCGTCATCGTGGTTTCTATCCCTTCGCTCAACAACTCGGGCGACGCCGTCGTAATACATGATGCGTCGGGAAACACAATCGACAGCGTCGCATATTCGCCTTCATGGGGAGGAAATTCAGGCGGGAAGTCGCTGGAACGAATCCTCGCTAATGGAAGCTCGAACGATCCTCAGAACTTCGAGACGTGTATCGATACGTCGAAGAGCACACCGGGACGAATTAACAGCGTCACTCCGCGCGATCACGACCTGGCAGTCGGCGCTGTCAGCTGGTCGCCCGCAACACTTCAATCCGGCAACGCGGCGGTGATAACTGCAAGCATCCTCAATGTGGGACTCCGCACAAGCGGGAATTCAACCGCTATTCTGTTTCAGGACTCGAACGGCGACCTGAAATACGATGGGAACGAATTAGGTGATTCGGTCGTCGTTGGGGAGATATCTCCAGGAGATTCGATAGAAGTCAGCCTTAGAACCGGTGCGCTCACCTTCGGCTCCCACCGATTCGGAATAGTTGTCAACTCCGCTAGCGACGAAAGAATATCCAATAATTCCAGGAGCTTCATTCTAAAAGTGGGGCTCGCTCCCTCTACGGTCGTGATCAACGAGCTGATGTACGCTCCCGTGAGCCCGGAACCGGAGTGGATTGAACTGTACAACGCGAGCAATTCGCCAGTTGACCTTTCCTATTTCGCGATTACGAGCAACTCAAGCGCGATTAAGATGAAGTCGGGTACGATTCTCGCTCCTACCGACTACATGGTGCTTTGTAAGGATTCCTCCGTTCAACGACTTCACGAGAATGCCAGAAATCTTGTCATTCAGTCAGCGCCTTCGTTGAGCAATACCGGGGCGGGTGTTTCTCTCCGCGATAACATAGGAAATCTTCTCGACACGATTGACTACAGGCCGTCGTTCGGCGGGGACACGGGAAGGTCCCTGGAGAGAATCGACTTCCTCGCGGGAGACGACTCGACGAACTGGGCGGAAAGTGTGGACCCGACCGGAGCGACGCCTGGTACGGAGAACAGCATCGCGATCATTCCGTTTGATGCGGCGATAAAAAGACTGGATCTGTCGTCGAAATCCTTTGCTCCGGGAATTAGCGGAAAAATCTCAGTCGTCGTCATGAATCGTGGAAGGAATGCCGCCACGGACGCGGGGGTAGAGCTAATCGTCAGAAGAGATTTGGATTCGGCCCAAGTCTTCTCCGATACCGGCCGCATCGCGCGGCCAATCGCTCGAAACGACAGCGCCTCCCTTCAATTCGAATTCTCCGCAGGAAGTCCAGGTTCTCATACGATCTTTGCCCGCGTGAGTCTCGATAACGACCCGCGATACTGGAACGATACCCTCTCCGCGAAACTGAACGTCGGGTTCGAACCGCAGTCGGTCGTCATAAATGAAATCATGTTCACGAAAGGGGCCACCGGCGAATACTTCGAGCTGTTCAACGCATCCCGAAACGCTATCGATCTGAGCGGCTGGAGTTTTCACACGACCTCATCAGCGTCAAAACAGATACAGCAGTACGCGGCTCTTCCGTCGAACGATAGTGATGCCGGGCATCGTTTATCACCGGATATTAATTCATCAACCCAACATTCCGCAGCAAACCGCCTCCTCGGCCCAAATCCGCATTTGCTCCTGCCGGGAGAGTATTTTGTCGTTGCCTCGGATTCTTCTATCTATGCCGCGGTCCCTGATTCAAGCGAAGTGATAATCGTAAAGTCTCTCTCTCTTCGCGATGACGGTGATTGCGTAGTCCTTCACGACCCGTCCGGCAACATGGTCGACAGCATCTATTACCTTCCGTCATGGCACAACGCCGACATCGCGAAGACGGCCGGCCGTTCGCTGGAGAAGATTAACCCCACACTCCCTTCACTTGAGAAGACAAGCTGGTCCACGTGTGTCTCGAAGTCGGGAGGCACGCCCGGAATCAGAAACAGCCTCTTCATAAGCCCTTCACAGGCAAGCGGCAGCATCTCAGTGTCGCCGAATCCTTTCTCGCCAGACGGCGACGGGCATGACGATTTCACATTCGTCACCTACTCCTTTCCAGTCACCTCCGTGAAAATCCGAATCAGAATTTTCGACACGATGGGGAGATCGATCGCGACTCCGGCAGACAATATTATCGTTCCATCTACGGGAAGGCTGGTGTGGGATGGCAGGGACGGATCTGGGAAGATTGTTAGGTTTGGATTGTATATTTTATTCATGGAAGTAACCGGTCCCGACGGCAATTCGCTGTCGATATACAAGAAGCCGGTTGTGGTGGCGAAAAAAATGAAATGACCGTGCGTTACGAAGCGATCCACGATAAATCGGCCGATTCTGCCAACACTAGGTGGAGGGGCCATGAAACCCAGCGTTGAAATGATCTCGCCTGAGGACATTGAGCGTAGGATATTCATGATCCGAGGGAGACGTGTAATGATCGATTCGCATCTCGCCGAACTCTACGGAGTCCCGACAAAATCACTGAATCTAGCGGTAAAACGCAACATCACGAGATTTCCGGAGGATTTCATGTTTCGGCTCAGCCAAAAGGAGAATGAAAATCTAACTGACTTTTTGAGGTTTCAATTTGAAACATCAATCGCTGAACGTCGCGGGGGAAGAAGGTATATTCCTTTCGCCTTCACTGAGCAAGGCGTCGCCATTTTGTCAAGCGTACTGCGAAGCGAAAGAGCGATACAGGTTAACATTGCAATCATGCGCGCGTTCGTGAAGCTCAGAGAGATCATCTCTGCCCACAAAGAACTGGCGCTCGAAATGAAACTCGAGAAACACGATGAAGGAATTCAGGCGATATTACGTGCAATATTGGAGCTGATGTCGCCTTCGTCCCAGAAACCCAAACGCCCGATCGGATTCACAAGAGAATAGGGAATCATGAACCTTACGGAAAATCACGCTGCTCTTCAAAAACGCATCTCACTTTACATCACGGCGCTCCAAAATGAAATCGAGGCGCTGAGAAACTATTCTTCACGAAATTACTCGCTCATCGCGGGAAAATTCCTCGGCCATGCCGACACGGAGTTCCTATACGAGTTCAGGCTCGAAGACGAAGTCAGGATAGTCGAGGACATGCCGGTGGAGATAGAAGTCGGTGGAGACATCACTCACGGCACCGTCATATCCGTCGACGGAGACAGGATAGTCTTGCTCCTGCAGAACGATATCGGAGATGCCGTTGAGCAGGCGATGCTGCGGACCGCGCCATTCTTTCTTCTGGAGCAGCTGATCGAACGCCTGGATAACCTGGAAGACAAGGATATCGAGACGCTTGAAACCCTTTTCGATGAGGACGCGGATAAGACATTCGAGGATGACCTGACCCTCGATCCGAAGCAGTTGAACGAGTTCCAGATAGAAGCGGCGCGCGCCGTGCTGAAGAAGCCGGTCTCGTTCGTGTGGGGGCCGCCTGGAACCGGAAAGACACAAACGCTCGCATTTGCCGCCGCTAACCTTGTCGCGCTGGGTGAAAAGGTCCTGATTATTTCCAACACGAACATAGCGGTCGACGTGGCGCTCCGGAAGACGCTTGAATACCTCCAGGAGGAAAACGAATACTTCGAGGGAAAATTCGTCCGCTTCGGAATACCGCGCCTCCCGGACCTGGCAGATTTCCCGTGGTCGTTGCCTCAATACGTGTCGCGCGACAAGAATCCCGGTCTCTACGCGTCGATAGAGAAAATCGAGACCGACATCCGCGGCGTCATGACTCGAATGAGGAACCCGCGATCCAAGCGGGGTCCGAACCAGGAAAAAATGTCGAACTTGCGCGAACAGCTATACTCTCTTCGCGAGGAAGCTTACGGCAAGGAAAGCAAGATAGTCCAGCAGGCAAACCTGGTCGCGTGCACCGCGGCCAAGGCCGCAATTTCTTCGCAAGTCTCCTCGCGAAAGTTCGACACAGTCCTGATCGACGAAGCGAGCATGCTATATGTTCCATACGTAGCCTTCGCGGCGTCGCTCGCGAAGAAAAGGGTGGCGATTTTCGGCGACTTCATGCAGATACCTCCGATCACGCAATCGTCCACAAAAGTGTTGAACGTGCTGGCGAAGGACATATTCCGGGAAACGAAAATGCACCGCTATATGGCGAAGCAGCATCCGCGGTTGAGCACGCTGGAAATCCAGTACCGAATGCAGCTGGCAATCATGGACCTCATAAACGACAGGATCTACGCCGGCAGGCTGAAGGCGAGCCAGCAGATAAAATCCACGGAACCGAAGCAGGAGCCGGTGGTCTTCTACGACACTTCCGGACTGAACTCGAAGGCTTTCCGCGAAGCAACGTCGAACAGCCGTGTCAACATCCTCTCAGGAATTACGGCAATAGACCTCGCGATTGATGCTCTCAAGCACGGCGCGAAAACAGTTGGAATCATTACACCTTACCGTGCTCAGGCGCGATTCCTGCGCAGTGTGCTGATCAGCATGAACCTTGACAGCGCGGTCATCTCGGCGGCCACGGTGCATACCTTCCAGGGAAACGAGCGCGACGTCATCGTGTTTGACTTTGTCGATGACAACCCGCTCCCGCTCGGCGTTCTCCTATCAACTTACGAGCGCGAAGACCCGGACGACATCTCAGAGGGTGAGCGCCTGCTGAACGTCGCGATGACCCGTGCCAAGAAACGTCTTCTCTTCGTCGGCAATTTCGAATACCTCTCAAAGAGATCGACGGAAGGCTCGCTCCTCAGATTTGTCCTGGACAAGTTGAAGCGGGACAAAACCGTCGGCGCCGTCCAAATCGATGACAGCAAGTCGAAAGATTATATCGGCAAGAATTTTCCCGGACTCGCGATACATCATGGCTTTGTAGACAGCACCGTCCCTCTCCTGAGGGATATACAGGAATCTTCGGAAGAGTTACGCCTCGTCCAGCCGATCAAAGCGAAGCTTCAATTTTTCAAGTACGTGCTGAACAAGGAAGTCGAGTCGTCGAAGGAATTCAAATCGTTGGAGATGAGCCTCCTTCAGCAGAAGTTGAAAAACACAAACCTCGTGACGTCGGACAAGTCGGAGCTGTTCTTCTGGCTCATCGACAAGAAATACCTCCACGTCTTCGACATTTTGGGAAAAAAGGATCCCGTAAGCGTGAGGATCGGCATTCCTGAGACAGCGAAAACTTTCAATTATATCCTGCCAAGAAAGAGTTCGAAGCTCACAGGCACGGGAAACCGGGAGGTGGATGCACACTGCGCCGTCTGCGGAGGCAAGATGGAGCTCAAGGAGATGAAGGGAATGATCGTGGCACAGTGCGCCGACAACCAATGCGTCACGGTGCCGGCGGACGGGAAGATTATCGAGGCAGTACTCGAGGAGAACGGGCAGTCATGTCCGATCTGCGCGGGAAAAATCCGCGTGAAGAAAGGACGGCGCGGGTTCTTCGCGGGGTGCGCGAACTATCCTAGCTGTACCTGGACGGCGGAGCTGAGCGAATTGCTGAGATAGATGGGAGCTTGAGAAAGCAATCAGCACCTTGCTTTCGAGGATCGTAACTTCGAATGGACATATCCGTCGAAACCAACATTGGGACTCCGGTCCGCGGAGGCATATTCATGGATCGGCTGATTCCAACGGTACATCAGACAGAATCGGAGTGAGAAAATAATGAATAACGCTCCCCCTATTGAGAGTCCCTCGCGGCGCTTCACTTATGTCATTACCGCATTCGCGGTCGCCGAAGTGCTTCTTCATCTTTTCTCGAACGCGTTCGCGCACTACGGCTACTTCAGGGACGAACTTTATTACATCGCGTGCAGCCGACATCTCGCCGCAGGTTATGTAGACCAGCCGCCGCTCTCGAGCTTCATACTGTTCATCAGCATGAAGCTCTTCGGTGATTCGATATTTGCGTTGAGACTCCTTCCTGCGCTGGCATCGGGCATCACCGTTTATCTGACCGGTCTGATCGCCAGAAAACTCAACGGTGGAATGTTCGCGGTCACCCTCGCCTGCCTGATTATGGCAATCACGCCTCAATTTCTCGGAACAAACACGATATATTCCATGAACGGTTTCGATTGGCTTTTCTGGTCGCTCGGGGCATATATCGTTTTGCTCATCGTAATCTCAGAACAGCCGGGTCCACGAACACGTCGGCTATGGCTCATCCTCGGCATCACGCTCGGTTTCGGATTGCTTAACAAGATCGACATTCTATGGTTCGGCTCCAGCCTGGTGGTTGCGCTTCTACTCACGCATCAACGAACACACCTGAGAACAAAATGGCCTTACATCGCAGGGATAATCGCGCTCGTCATCTTCAGTCCGTACATCGTTTGGAACGTTGCGCACAACTTCGCCACGTTAGAATTCATTCACAATGCTTCATCCATCAAATACGCGTCTCAAAATCCTTTGACGTTCATATCGGACACGATCCTTGTGATGAACCCTCTCGCCGCACCCGTCTGGCTGGCGGGAATTTATTTTTTCTTCTTCAATGATGAAGGAAGGAAATACCGCCTGGTGGGATACTTGTTCCTCATCTCGTTCATTATTCTGATTGTCAACTGGCATTCGAAGTCGGAATATATCGGGCCAGCTTTCCCAATTCTTTTTGCCGGCGGCGCAGTAATGTTCGAGCGGATCGCGTCCAGGCGAGGTTTTAGCTGGACAAAGACCGCGGTACCTTCCCTTGTCACGGTTTCCGGAATGTTACTCCTTCCATTGGCGTTGCCTGTTCTACCGGTTCAAACTTTCATCGACTATTCAAAGACAATCGGGATTGCCCCTTCTTCGGGCGAATCCAACGAAGTGGCAGCGCTTCCACAATTTTACGCCGACATGTTCGGGTGGAGGAATATGGCGGCGACTGTATCAAGAGTCTATCTTTCTCTTCCACTTAAAGAGCGTAATAGCATAGTTGTCTTTGCGCACAATTACGGAGAAGCAGGTGCAATTGATTTCTTTCGCGGCGAGTATCCGCTCCCCAAGGTAATTTGCGGGCACAATAACTACTGGTATTGGGGTAGAGAGGACAGTACATTTTCAACGATCCTTGTGATCGGGGGAAATTTGAAAGGGAATCTCGAAGTCTGCGATTCCGTGACGGAGGCGGCGGTCATACGTGACAAATATTCAATTCCGTATGAAAATAATCTGCCGATCTTCATCTGCAGAGGGTTCAAAATGCCGTTCGCGGAGATCTGGAGGAGAGTGAAGATGTTCATTTGAAGTGGGCAGAGTATCCGTCCGCGCCCGCCCGGCGATATTCATTCAGAAGATGAATGGAATCAGTCGCGCGGTACTTTTCTCATATAACTTGTATTCCTCGCCGTAGCGTTCCAAGAGATAGCGGTCCTGTGCCGGGATATTTCCGAAAGCGAATCCGCCGAACATCACAACAGGTATTATAAGAAGCGCAGGTTGTCCCGACATCAAAACCCACCCCGTGAAAAGGACAATATCGCCGAAATAATTAACGTGGCGTGAGAGTCCCCACATCCCACCAGTGTATAGGTGACCTTTGTTTTCAGGACGCCGCTTCCAGACCATCCTCTGCCATTCCGATCCCGTGTTGACTGCAGATCCCGTTAGGACCATTAGCCCGCCAACCAGCGTCCATGCTCCCACCTTCACGTCGCTCATCGCGCCGAAGTGCGCGATAAGTATATCGATGAACCCAACCCAAACGGCTATCGTGGCGACCTCGCTCCACCCCACCTTTCGCTTTATGAAGACGAAGAGAGTTCCGAGTACGCGCGTGAAATAAAGTATAGCCACTGCAGCCAACAGCGAACGGCGCAGGCCCGAGCTTCCCTGATGTTGGACGCCAAAGAGTATCCACAATACCGCCAACACAATGAGGAAGTGTATAGCCGCGAGAGTTGCCTTTGACTTTATTGATGGTGATTTATCTCGGTAGATTGCCGATTGATCCATTTCAGCTCATATTTAACTTCGTATCCAGATGATTGTGAATATTAGAAGAATTAGAATTGATAAACAATTATTGGTCCATCGACACCCGAATATTCAAGCTCGACAATCCGCGTTCGAAGGGACATTGCTGACGGCACTGACAGCCTCACTGTTCAAAGCCAAAGATGTCCATTACCGTTTCGCATGCGATGGACGATGCACACTTCAGACGGCGGTAGTCGCCTTCGCCTCCATGGCAATTTTCAGGTGAAGGCTCGCGTCGCGATTGATCCAGGGCATGAACATCTTCATGGAAACCATGGGCGAGCTCTTAGAACGTTATCGAATAAAAGGATGTTATAGATCCTGTATTGGAGGGATAACTTTTCCCGCGAGCAAGGCTGGGAATACTTTCAGTTGCGGCATTGTCGAATGCTCCGGCTCCATGTTCCACCAAAGACATTCCAAATGAAGAGAGAAAAAACGGCGCACAAAAATATAACCGGAATGGAATCCTAATGAACGGATCGAGAAAGTGGCCGCGTCCATGGGCGTTCGGCCTTCTCATTTTGCCCGTCGCGGTCTACGTTGGCTTCACATCGACTCCGCTCCCTTTTCTGCTCAGTAAAGCGGGTATCTCCGTTTACGAGATCGGGACGATAGGCTCGATACTCCAGCTGCCAAATATCCTGGTCTTTCTTTGGGCTCCGCTTGTAGACGTCAGGCTGAGGCGGAGGGTTTGGCTCGTGCTTTCGGCGGCCGCGACCGCCCTGTGCCTTTGGATCGCGCTCCCGCTCGTGAGCGCATCGAGTGTCCATATTATGACAGGGTTGCTTCTCCTCGGTGGAATCACCGTCTCCCTCGTGCTTGCCTCATCGGGCGGACTGATGGTTACCACGCTCCCGGCGGAAGATCAGTCGAAAGCTGCCGCATGGAATCAGGCGGGCTATCTTGCCGGCGGTGCGCTTGGCGGAGCACTGATTCTCTGGCTGGTAACACGCCTCCCATTTTTCGTAAGCGGCCTTATAGCGGCCGTTGTACTTTGTGCCCCCGCTTTAGTTGCGCTCTCGCTTCCCGAGAAAGAGCCTGCGGCTTCACACTGGTTTAAGGGTCGCCTCGCGGCCATGAGGCGTGAGGTCGGCGGCGTTTTCAAGAGCCCGTTCAGGAGATGGACCGCGCTTCTTCTGATGGCGCCCGCGGGCACCGGAGCCGCGCAAATTCTCCTTCCCGCGATCGCGTCGCACTACGGCGTCGGCGCGTCGGGTGTGATATGGATAAACGGACTAGGCGGGGGAATCGCGCTCGGGGCCGGCTCGCTCCTCGGGGCGATGGTGCCGGGGAACTGGGACGGACGGATCGTCTATGCCGCCGCGGGATTTCTAAACGGCCTCGCCGCCATAGTGCTTATGTCGGTGATCGGACCGACAGGTTATCTCATCGGGACCATTGTTTACCTCGTGACTCAGGGACTTTGCTGGGCAAGATTTACCGGTCTTATTGTAGAGATAGTCGGGCCGGATACACAGGACGCGAGCACACTTTACAGCGCTTTGTCAGCCGCGGGGAGTATTCCTCTCGCGTACATGACTTGGCTCGACGGGTTTGGATATTCAAACTTCGGCACGCATGGGCTTCTGATGACCGACGCGACGGGAAACATTCTTGTCTTCGGGATAGTAGTCGCGGTGTTCCTGGCAAACCGGCTGCCCTTCAGGCACGCCTCAAATCGAAAGATAAGTCTAGCGGGGGGATCGCAACGCCCATGTTGACGCCGTTCTGACGGTTTGGCTAAGTGAGCTCGGCCCCCTTATCGAGTAGCAACTCTCGCAAGATTGACCTGTGGCAATGCGCTTCATTCTCACAGTAACATCCGACCGAGAAGTTAGTATGGTGGGACAATTCGGCAAGGAGCTCCAGGGAATGAACGTTCTCAGGAGTCGACATCTCCGAGCGGTATTTCCTGACAAACGCGTTCCAATGTGCTGGCGTCTCCGCTGCCTGGGCAAGCTTCACGGCCTCATCGCTCGGCGCGAGATTGGGAAACCATACGTCATAGAAATTTCTCGATGCGAACTCGGACTTCGGAACGCCGCGGGGCGGACGACGGACGGTTCCAATGCGCGGCCCCTCGCCTTTCACGCGCGGACTCCCAAGCCTTACGATTCGAATAGCCATATCATATTACTCCTTTATCCGGTAGTTCCATAATACGGGCCCTAGAATGACTTCTTGCGTCACGGAGTAATTTACAATGTTCCCTTGCGGCCGTCAAAATTACTAACCCCCTCCTCCTCGCTTCAAGATTTATCGCAGAGAGAATATCGTTGTCAATTTTACGGTTGCGCGACCGCTTACGATAGAATTAGATTGAAACATGAAAACCGATACGACACTTTGGGACGAAGATACGATGTACGACGCCTTCATGAAGCGGGACATATCTTATGAAGGAATCTTTTTCGTCGGCGTGAAGACCACCGGGATTTTCTGCCGTCCGACATGCCCCGCCAGGCGTGCGAAAAGAGAGAACATAGAGTTCTTTCATTCCGCGAAAGATGCGCTCCTGAACGGTTACCGGCCCTGCAAAATCTGCAAGCCTCTCGAACCGCTCGGCGCTACACCTGACTACATCCGACAACTTATCGACCGGGTCGCGTCGAACCCATCAAAGAAGATCACCGATTACGACCTTACCAAGATGAACATCGAACCGAATAAGGTGCGGCGATGGTTCAAGTCGAATCATGGATTGTCGTTTCAGGCATACCAGAGAATGCTCCGAATCAACGGCGCGTTGCGTCAAATCAAGAACGGCGGAGAGGTCACCGAGGCCGCGTTCGAGAACGGGTACGACTCTGTGAGCGGGTTTTCTGACGCCTTCAGGAAAATCATGGGGACATATCCTTCCAACGGAAAGTTCGTCAACGTCATAAACATTCACCGCATCGCTACGCCGCTCGGACCGATGATCGCCTGCGCCACCGACGAGGGATTATGTCTTCTGGAGTTCACCGACAGAAGAGTGTTCCCGTTGGAATTGAAAGATCTGCGTCGCCTCCTGATGGCGAACTTCGTCTACGGCACCAATGAACATATCCTGAACATAGAAAAGGAACTCGGAGAATACTTTGCCGGCAATCGCAGGACATTTGAAGTCCCTCTCGTAACGCCCGGCTCCGATTTCCAGAAGACGGTTTGGCGCCAGTTGACGACGATTCCCTACGGAATGACTCGCTCATACGAGGAACAGGCAATCGCCGTGAACAATCTCAAGGCCATCAGGGCCGTCGCGAGCGCCAACGGCGCGAACCGGATAGCTATCGTGATTCCTTGCCACCGGGTCATCGGCAAAGACGGCAGCCTGACCGGATACGGCGGCGGGCTCTGGCGAAAGAAGTGGCTCCTCGATTTCGAGAAAAAGAATTCCTGACGGATAGCTTTTGAAATTCAACCTCCAGATCTGAACATAAACCTCCTGGGCTGGGAAAAGAAAGCAACTCGATATCACTTTCGAATCGCCAACTTCTCTCATTTGATTTTTCACGTCACCCCAGATACTTTATTCACAAATGAAGATCCGCATCTCCTTTTTCGCGGCAACGGTGGCTGTCATCTTGGGGATTAGTCGGCATTCACCGGCACAATCGTTTTCCTCACCTGAAAATGCTTTCCCAACATACTTCGAAGAAGTGCGAACTGCCGAAAGGAGGCACTTCGACCTCTGGGACAGAGACATGTACGGCCCAATCCTCGTCGTGAACCCGCAGACAAGACAGGTCTACTCCAACTTCCCAGATGCCGGCGGGGCGCTCGTCCGCAGGGGAGACATCTACGAAGGATTTCTTCCAGAAAATGTAAACATCAACAACACCGTAGTGCGCTGGAACGGCAGAGAGTGGGCGATGGTCATGCTTCCTCTTCCGAACTACACGAAGATTCGCATCAGCCTGTTCGCGCATGAGCTGTATCATGTCGTACAGCCATCGCTAGGGTTTCAAGGCTACAGCCCTGACAATAGCCAGCTCGACGAGAAGAACGGGAGAATTCTTCTCAGGCTCGAACTTGAGGCCCTCAGGAAAGCGCTCGAGACGCCCTCCACGACTGAAATGAAGAAAGGCCTCACCGACGCCTTGACCTTCAGGGAATACCGCTACCTCCTTTACCCGCAAGCGAAGTCAACCGAGAATCTCCTTGAACTTAATGAGGGCCTTGCAGAGTATACAGGGCTAATCGTCAGCGATATGACGAGGCAGGAGGCCCTGTATTATTTCGAAAGAAGTATTAACGCCTTCGTGAGATATCCGACTTTCGTAAGATCTTTCGCTTACGAGACGATCCCAATGTACGGATACCTCCTCAGGCAGACGGACCGGTACTGGAACAAGGACATCGGGCCGAACACTAATCTCTCCGATTACTTCATACGCGCTTTCGGGCTGAATATCCCGTCACACCTTCCATCTGCCGAGCGTGCTATTGAGGAACGTTACGACGGGAAACTAATTCGAGCCGAAGAGACGAACAGAGAGTCGATTCGCATTCGACAAATCGCGACATATAGAAAGGAACTCGTGAACCAGCCTCATGTCGAGATCCCGTTTAAAAGGATGAATCTCACCTTCGATCCGAGGAACGTGATCCCTCTAGATGGCAAGGGGAACGTATATCCGACAATTCGCGTCACAGACGATTGGGGAATCCTCGACGTGAGGAACGGCGCTCTCATGAGCCCGAGATGGGACAAGATCATCGTGAGCACGCCGACAAGCATCGACGATTCGAACGCAAGCGGGAACGGCTGGACACTCAGACTAACCAGCGGCTACATGCTATTGGAAGATTACGCGACGGGTAATTACATTTTGACGAGGAAGAAGAGCGTTCCATAGGTCAGAATCAACATGATGTCGGAGAGCACGTATAGAAACGGATGCGATTCCGGGCGCCGTATCCGCAGGCATAAGAACGCATAGGATGGTTCAATGACAGAAGAATTGAGGGAGAAGATCCGCGGCCTGGAAGAACGCTTGCTGCAGCCCGAGGTCAGAAAAAGCGCCGAAGAGCTCTCAGAACTTGTCGCAGACGACTTCATCGAATATGGAAGTTCTGGAAACGTCTACCATAAGAAAGATATCCTGAAGATACTTCCTTCCGAAGCATCTCCTGAAATGGAGATCACGGATTATCACGCGAGCCCGCTGTCCCCCCAGGTAGTCCTGATCAATTACAAGGCTCTAACGACTCTAAAGGATGACAGCGCGCCGACGCGCTCAGAGCGGAGTTCCATTTGGAGACTGACCGACGGACGGTGGCAAATCGTGTTTCATATAGGAAGAAAAATATGACCGGCGGTGGAACGACCAAACTTCCCCGCAAAACCTGACGGAATGGGGAAGGCAACAACGAATTTGATGGCCCACTCCAATCGCGGAAAGAGGCGGTGAGATGCAGTATCGTGAATTAGGAAGAACCGGATGGAAAGTGTCCGCCATCAGTTTCGGCACTTGGGCAATCGGCGGAACATGGGGAAACGTCAATGACAAGGAATCGCTTGCTGCTCTTCACCGGGCTATCGACCTCGGCGTCAACTTCTTCGACACCGCTGACATTTACGGCGACGGCAGAAGCGAACGCTTGCTGGCACAACTCAGCAAGGAACGGAAGGAAGAATTTCACATCGCCACGAAAGCGGGGCGGAGACTCGACCCGCACGTAGCGTCCGGATACAGCAGACAGAACATCACGGCGTTCGTCGAGCGCAGCCTCAAGAACCTCTCGACGGACGCGATCGACCTCCTGCAGCTTCATTGCCCGCCGACAGAAGTTTACTACATGCCAGAAGTATTCGGTGTCCTTGACGACCTCGTCAGGGAGGGGAAGCTTCGGTACTACGGCGTCAGCGTCGAGAAAGTCGAAGAAGCTCTGAAGGCAATCGAGTACCCCAACGTTCAAACCGTCCAAATCATCTTTAACATCTTCCGGCAGCGTCCCGCGGATCTGTTCTTCGAGCAGGCACAGTTAAGAAAGGTGGGAATCCTCGCCAGAGTGCCGCTCGCGTCGGGATTATTGACGGGAAAGCTGACAAAGTTCAGCAGGTTCGCGGAGGACGATCACCGAAAATTCAATAGGAACGGTGAGGCTTTCGACCGCGGAGAAACTTTCTCGGGGATCGACTACGAAAAGGGACTAAAGGCGGCAGAGTCTCTGCGCCCGCTTTTTCCGGCAAAACAGACTATGGCACAGCTCGCACTTAGATGGATACTCATGTTTCGCGCAGTGTCGTGCGCGATTCCAGGCGCCAAACGTCCCGCGCAAGTGGAGGAAAACGTCAAAGCCGCCGACCTCCCGCCTCTCGCACCGGAAACGACGATAGCCATTAGAAAACTCTACGATGCTCAGATACGGGAACTGGTTCATCATTACTGGTGAACGTCACTCGCATTAGGATATATCATGGATAGAGAAGGTCAGCCGGCTGTCATTGATTGGCGGTGCAAACGTAGAGGATTTTGCATAATTTATTTGGATTGAATTCTCAGAACAAATGGTGACCCAGTGAGCCGAACAGCAATCTTCATTCTCGTTGTCTCTCTCATCTTCTCTATATATGGACTGGCAAATTACTACGTCATAGTCCGCGGACTACATGCCCTTCGTCTGACCGGCGGAATCCGCATAGCCTACATAGCTGTCTTCACTTTCCTAGCCGTCTCGTTCATCGCGGCTATGTTCCTCGAACGCGCGGACATCATCGCGCTCGGCAAGCCGTTGAGCTGGATCGGATCATTCTGGCTGGCAGCTTTCGTCTACTTTTTGCTGATCGTCGCGGCGATCGACCTTATGAGACTCGCCAATCATTTTATTCGTTTCTTCCCTGCGTTCATAACGTCCGATCCAGCGCGCGCCGCAAGGATCACGGCAATATCTGTAATCTCGCTCGTGGCGGTTATTGTGATTTACGGTTTCATAAACGCGCATGTCATACGTGTTAGAACTTTCGATATAAATGTCCCGAAAGAAGCGGGAGGAAGAAAGAATCTGAACGTCGTGATGGCTTCGGACATTCACCTCAGTTCCATAATCAACAACGGCCGCATAAGGGCGATCGTCGACAAAATAAATTCGCTGTCGCCCGACATCGTCCTACTTCCAGGAGACATATTGGACGGCGACCTCAATCCCGTCGTCAGACAGAACCTCGGCGAGGCGCTCCGGCAGATCAAAGCGCCCCTTGGAGTCTACGCGATCACGGGCAATCACGAATACATCGGCGGTGTCGAAAAGGCATGCAAGTACATCGGCGACCACGGCGTGAAAATCCTCAGGGATTCCACGGCCTTCATCGACGGCAGCTTCTACGTCGTCGGCCGCGAAGACTTGTCGGCACGAAAGCGAAAACCGCTCTCGGAGCTCATGGAGAACGTTGACAAGAAATTTCCGGTCATATTAATGGATCACCAGCCATTTCATCTTGAGGAGGCGGAAGAGAACGGAGTCGACCTCCAGCTCTCAGGTCACACGCACTACGGTCAGATGTGGCCGTTCAATTACATCACTAAGATGGTGTACGAGATGGCTTATGGTTACAAGGTTAAAGGGAATACAAATATATATGTTTCATCCGGCGTCGGCACATGGGGACCCCCGATAAGGGTTGTCGCGGATCCGGAGATAGCACAGTTCCGCCTGACCTTTGCCGAATGAAGAGGAGACTATGTGATGGTTACTTACAATGATATCGCCGCGATGATCGATCACTCACTTCTAAAACCCACGCTCACGGACCGTGAGATAAGGGAAGGGTGTGAACTGGCGGCTAAATATCGGGTTGCTTCCGTTTGCGTCCGACCTTCCGACGTGATCCTTGCAAAGGACACTCTGAAAGATACCGGCGTGCTGGTCACAACAGTGATCGGTTTTCCGCACGGGACAACCACAACCGCGGCGAAAGTAGCCGAGGCGATCGAGGCCATCGACAACGGCGCGGTCGAACTCGACATGGTGCTGAACATCGGGAAGCTGAAGTCCAAGAATTACGATTACGTCAAGAAGGACATCAAAGCCGTGACCGATACCGCTCATAGTCGGAAGGTCCTGATCAAGGTGATATTCGAAAATTGCTACCTCAGCGAGGACGAAATCATCGAGGCCTGCAAAATATGCAACGAGGCAGGCGTTGACTTCGTCAAGACTTCCACCGGATACGGGACGGGGGGAGCCGAAGACAAAGACATAAAATTGATGAGGAAATACGCCGACCGCGGAATCCAGATCAAGGCAGCCGGCGGGGTACGTACGCTCGAACGCGCGATCGAGATAAAAGAGCTCGGCTGCACGAGGTTCGGCTGCACTGCTACTGTAGGGATACTCGAAAGACTGAAATAGGCTTTGCATCGACGCGTGTGCGTCGAAGACAGAGGAGGTAAGCTTGGGCATGCGATCGGGAACTGCGTGCGTTGTCACCGCGTTGATTGTCCAATTCTGTTTCATCCGACCGTTGACCGCCCAGGACGAGTTCGTTCACCACGACCCGGTAAGCGTTGTGATACTAACCGACGCCGTCTATCTGGCTCCGTCGTTCCTGACGATGCTCTGGGTCCATGAAACGGGACACTTTACAATGGCCGCTCTCTGCGGTGCGCGGAATCCCAGGATGGGGCTGTATAGAGTCGTGGACGTAAGCCCTTATAGTACCCAGACTGAAATCGGGTGGATGGACTGGAAGAAAGGATCGCTTTCACCGTTCGGATCGGCGCTGACCGATCTCGGCGGAGTTCTTTTCTCGAGAGGGCTGGCAGAAGGTTCGGATGCGTTCGCCAGAGCAGTCAGGATGCCCGATTGGGGAGAGCGATTCTTTTCCATGACGTACATTATTTCAAGGTTCGATTTTCCGCGATATGTTTTGCAGGACGCGTTTCTCAACCTATCAGGGAGAAGCGGTTCAGACATCGACGATTTCGTCACGGTCGTTGCGGGAAATGAAGACGGCTGGCGGGTCCTCACTTACACGGCTTTGCTTACACTCGCGACCGTGGACATCGTCCTGGACTGGAACCGGATATCCATGCACTGGAACTCGCTCCTCGGCAAATCGATCTATAGCAGCGAGGATCGAACTTCCTTCAGGGTTGAGCCCTTCTGTTCCGCGGGAGGTTTCGGAGTTATGCTGCAGGGTTCGTGGTGACTTGACAGGCACCGGCTTATAGATTACCTTCTCTTAGTTAGGAGGTTGAAACATTATGCGCTTGGGCAGACTTATCCTGGTAGTGATTCCGTTGCTGGCTGCCGGATGCTCTAAGAACACCGCGGTCATATCTCCTGTCGCCGATTCGAACGCCAGACCGGATCTCGTAATCAAAAACATCGACTACACTATCTTACCGTCCGTCGTTCAGGGTTATCCTTCGGGCGTCCTCGTTGCCGGACCGACCGCTGCCTTCACATTGAGGATAGGGAATGTCGGCAAGGCGCCTCTCACCAGTCCCTTCTATATTTCCAATTCTCGGTCGGAGCGGGATTTTGATGACGGGTACTGTTCAACCACGACGCTCGTGAACGCTTCTCCGGAGACACGGACCATCCCAGCCGGCGGAAGTATCGATCTGAAATTGGACATGAGTTTTGCGGATAGTGTGTCCAGGATATTCTTCATCATAAATACAAACGACAGGTTCGACAAAGGTGTACCCCTGCCTGCAATACCGGAACTGAACTACGACAACAATTCCTATATCCTCGACATGAAGTGGTGAACTCAAGTCTGCGTCCCGGCCACAGGCATACGCTCACGGAAGAGTCCGTGATTCATTAGGTCGTTCCGCGAGAACCTCAGGACGTATTCCCAAGGCAAACGCATGATTCCGCTATTACTGCTTCTTGCTATTCCATCAATCGGCAGTTCCAACTTTCCATTTTTCCATCATTCCACCATTCCCTGGACGCCCTCATCGATCCAATTATCCAAAAATCCATCGATCCATTTTCCCTGTAAATTTCTCTTGCTCTGACGCAACGTCATAGTTGTATATTGTTACCGGAGATTACGATGAAAGAATACACAGTTCAGCAGCTCGCGAAGATCGCGGGAGTGAGCGTCAGGACATTGCACCACTACGATCACATCGGACTCCTGAAACCCGCCTCGCGCAATCACGCCCGATACAGATTCTACGGCGGAGCGGAGCTTCTACGGCTTCAGCAGATTCTGTTCTTCAGGGAGCTCGACTGCAGTCTAGACGATATCGCCAGGATACTCGACAGTCCCGGATTCGATCCTATCGCGGCGCTCGAAGGTCACAGGAAAGAGCTGGAGAAACGGGCGGAGCGTCTCAATACGCTGTTGGATACGATTGACAAGACAATAAGGAAAATGAAAGGAGAGAAAACAGAAATGTCTGACGAAGAATTATACGGTGGTCTCTCGAAGGAGGAGGCGCAAGCATATGCCGAAGAGGCGAGACAACGCTGGGATCCGAAGCTCGTCGACGAAACGAACGTGAAGGTGAAGAAATGGTCGAAGGAGAAATGGGCGGCCGTTAACAAGGAGCTCGACGGCATACTGCTTCAGCTCGCTTCGCTCATGGGTACGCCTGTCCGAGACAAGAGGGTACAGGCTCTCGTGGCCCGGCATCATGCTTATCTGAACAACTTTTACGAGGTCAAGCCGAACATGTACCGCGGCCTGGGGAAACTGTACATCGAAGACCCACGCTTTACCGCATATTTCGAGAAGTACCGAGCAGGATTGGCGGCGTACCTCAGTGAAGCGATAGAATATTACTGCGAGGAGAACTAACGGTCACCGCCGAAGCTGCGGTGTGCTACTCGTTCTCCAGCAGCTGTTTCAGAGCCGGGAGGACGCGGTTCCAGAATCCTTCGGAGTCCTTCCTCCTCGACTCGTCGCCGTTGAGATGATCGGCGACGACAGTGAGCAGAGTTTTGTCGCCTTCCGCTTTAAGCTCGTACGTGACATGCGTGTAATTTTCTTCTATATCTTCGGCGCCGGTCGCCGGATTGAAATCGGAAATCTTGAGAAGTCTCCCCGGCTCGACCTTCAGGACCTTTCCCTTTCGATACACTTCTGTCGTGCCGGCAGCGCCGGTCCAGGTTACAGGGCTTCCCTCTTTCCAATCCGAGTCGACATTCAGCGCATACATGTATTTCGTCGTATAGCCGGAACTTGTCAATGCTTCCCAGACTTTGGTCACAGGCGCACTTATTTCGACTTCCTTACTTACAGCCGGCTCTTCGTTCATTGTCTTTCTCTCCCTTCAAACAATCCGGTCCCTTCTCAGAGACCGTTTATTTGCTATTTCATCTCCGCTATCTCTTTGATCTTCTGCAAAACAATTCCCCATCCATTCACCGTCTCTTCGTATCTCTTCTGTCCGTTCTCGACCCTTGCATAGTCTCCTTGAGAAACATCGAGCTGCGTCTTCCCCCCTTTTTGAGTCAACGAGTATGTAACTGTCAAATAATTCGATGGAGTATCTTCCATGCCTCCGTTCGGATCGAACACCGTGTAGCGGAGAACTTTCTCCTTCTCGATCTCGACGACATTCCCTTTCACATAAACTTTTCCATCACCCGCCCCCTTCCATTCCAGCGGACTTCCCGGCTTCCAGTCCGACAACGCCTCGCAGTCGAACATGTACTTCTTCGTCAAAGACGGATTGACGAGCGTGTCCCAGACACGCGACGTCGGGGCATCTATGGTTATTGAATCAGTGACCGTCATTTCCTTGCTCATAATTCCTCCTTTCGTAAAATTTGAAATCCAAATCACTAAACTCTAAATGCCGCGTTGCGGTATCCCGACAAATAAATAATTTTGACTGGACAAATTCAAAACCCAAAAATATCAGGGAAGTAGGCGGATTGCCCGCAAGTTATCATCAAAAGTTCTGTGTCATGATAATTTGGATATATAAAGCCGTCAAGTAAATGGATATGGAATATTTGAATATCGCGTTTTGAATTTGTTTAGGATTTTTGTTGAAAGTTCGTTCCCGGATCGTCTGCACTCGGTCCGTAAATCGACGGCACCTTGCCGCCGGCAAGACGAATGTAAACGGAAAGCTGCCCACGGTGATGCACCTGGTCGAGAATCATCCTGACGATGAACTCGTCGGCCTCCGTCTTTCTTCCCACGAACTCAAAAGATTTAGCGAGATCCGAATCGGAGAGTCTTTCCACTCCCGAAGCAACGCTTCCCGCTGTCTTCTCAAAATCAGCCATCAAAGTCGAGAGCTTGTCCGGCGCGTACGTTTGGAAGATGGCCCTGTCTATCTTCTCACCCAAAACATATGACTGAATAAGAAAAAGTCCGAAGGTACATGTCCTCATCACGTCGCGGGCGCTCGATGAACGTTCATGCGGCTTGAACGCGAGCTTGTCCTCCGGAAAGGCACGCATCACCTTCAGGGTGGTTGCGGTCTCTTTCCTGAGCAGCTGCAACAGATATTGTTTGTCTATCATTTCTCCTCCTCGATAATTTCTGAATTTCCTGGATGGATTGCTCCCAAGGGCAAAGGCAAATTCCAAATGCCAAACACTAAGCTCTGAACAATGATCAAAATGCGAAACATGATATATGTGTCGGATTCTTACCGTGGGCAATTCAAAATTGAGAATTCAAAATTCCTATACTGAGATTCTAAACAACTTACGGCACCGTGCTGTTCCGGTATTGTAAAAACGCGACAAAGGTATCTTTGGGACAGCTCGGCTACCCTCCCATGATAGTGCTGGTCTGCCAGATGATTTTCATCCGCTCCAGAAGCAGCCCGAAGTACTTCTCCCTC
>JAJYRM010000189.1 GCA_021794075.1 Bacteroidota bacterium
TGTTACTCGTCGGAAGTTCTCGCGGCGGTGTGGCTGTCTCCGCGAACAGTGGAGCCACCTGGTCCGAAGCAGGTCAAAACTTGGAGTTCTTTTCTATACGATTCATCGGGAATAATATCCTGGCAGGTACTTCGCGTGGGCTTTGCCGCTCGATCGACAATGGTTTGACTTGGACGCCGGTCGACACCGCGTCCGATTCGTTATTCACCGGCATGCTTGCGGTTACATCCACGGAACTATTTGCGGTTTCAGGAACTCCGCATACCGACCTTCCGAGGCTGTTCATGGGTCCGGCCAGCGAAATTGTTCGAGCCCCGATATCAGAAGTCACCCCGGTAATCGAGCCGCCGCGGAATGTCCCGGCTGGTTACGAGCTCTCCCAGAACTATCCCAACCCCTTCAATCCCACCACGAATATCGAATATCGGATTGCGGATGTCGGATTGGTTACACTTAAAGTGTACAACGTGCTTGGACAGAGAGTCGCGACGCTTGTGAATAAGGTGGAACAGCCGGGAAGCTACGAGATGCAGTTTGACGGAAGTAATCTCGCGAGCGGAGTGTATTTCTACAGATTGCAGGCAGGAATGTTTACTCGAACGAGGAAACTCCTTTTGCTTAAATAGGATCGTTGTCGGAAGCAACCGCCGCTCGCATGAGAAAGGCGAGGCAAGCAAGAGTCACCGAGGAACCTTGCTCGCCATCCGATGCTTAGTTAGATTTTAACATTCATCGGAGGGGGGATTTTAGCTCGGGCCGCTACATGCGGTTGGTTTAGAGTAAAATGCAGGAGCACACAAATGGGAAACAGATACCACCTATTGTCACTGTCCATAGCGATACTATTATTTACAGCCGTACCGCGGTCGTTTGCGCAATGGAAGCAATCGAACGGGCCGTATGGCGGAGTAATCAACAGCGTGGCTTGTGTCGGCAATGTCATGCTCGCCGGAACAAACAGCGGGCTGTTTCGTTCGAGCGATGGAGGCAATTACTGGAGCCAGGTGTCGATGATGCTTAATGGTGGGCCGCGGGATGTCTATTCGCTCAAGGAAGAGGATGGCATTGTGATTGCGGGGACGAATTCGGGAGCGTTTACATCAAGCGATTCCGGCCTGACGTGGAAAAGTCTCAGTGTTTATCCGTCACTCGCGCCCGTGATCGATATCTCGCTGTTTGATAGTCTGATGGTTTATAGGACGAGTTCTGTTGACGCGCGGATCGTGACGCTCACGAATGACTTCCAATCTGTCGGCTCATCGCTTGGCACTCTGTTTGTGCTTAACAACGGTTCCACCGCGGACACTGTCCTACAGGCGTTCGACATAGACAGTACCTCAGTCATAGTTGGAACCAACCACGGCGTTTATGTTTCCCGCGACTCTGGAAGAAGTTGGTCGGTTTCCGATGCCGGGTTGACTCAACTTGACGTCACCGCCTTGAAGGTGGACGGTAACATGGTCTTCGCTGGCACCGATAGCGGAATTTACAGCTCAACCGACCGCGGCGCCAGCTGGCGCGCGAGCGGTTCAGGCCTGGCCGGCATCCCGGTGAATTCGATAGGGGTGGATGGAGCAAACGTCTTCGCGTGTACTGACGGCGCTGGAGTCTTCATGTCTACAGACGGGGGGACGACTTGGACTGAGATAAATGCCGGGCTGACGAACCTCTCCGTCAACTCGATAACTTTCCTGGCGAACACTCCCTTTGCCGGTACTCAGGGGAATGGCGTATTTATGTTCAACGGTAATTGGACGCCCGTGAGCGACGGTCTCGGCGCGACATCTATCGTCGGACTTGCCGCCGTGGGCGGCGACATTTTCGCGGCAACGTATGGTGGAGGGGTCTTCCTATCCACCGACAACGGGACAAGTTGGACGACTTCAAATACGGGGCTCGCGAACCTTTACGTGCGTTCGATCGTGGCGAAGGGAACGAGCCTCTTCGTCGCCACACAGGGCGGCGGCATTTTCAAATCGACAGATGAAGGTCGCGACTGGTTTGCGAGTAACGCCGGTATAAACCAGAAATTTGTTAACTGCCTCTTTGCCGACAGCACGCAGATCCTGGCAGGCACTATGCTGCCGACCGACGCTCCACAAAACCTTCTCCCGTCTGATTCCACCTGGGCAGACAGCGGCATGGTCTATCGTTCCACGAACGACGGGGCGAGCTGGAACCCGATGAATACCAGACTCTTCACAGTCCGCGCTGTCGCCGCCGTGGGCTCCGCTATTGTCGCGTCCGGATTGATATACACCGTAAGATCGACCGACGGCGGCTCGTCATGGACGCCCGTCAATGTGGGCGCTAAGTCTCAGACCTTCGCGATCCTCGACTCAACCATTGTCGGGGGGACTCTCGGCGGTGGCGTCTACTACTCAACCGATCAAGGACTCAACTGGGCACAGTCCTCGTTAAGCAATTTTACCACAGGGTTGAGCACGGTCCCGGCCGTCGCTATTGTCGGGAAGTCCGCTGTTGCTTCCTGGGAAAGCGGCTCCGACCCGCTCTTCGCGGGTGTGCTGCGCTCAGCGCGAGATACTCTTTCGAAGTGGACTGCGCTGGATTCAGGGCTCGTGGACGGGTTCCTCCCTCCCGTCTCAGTTCCAGTTGTCACCTCGTTTACGGCTTCTGATAATTTCCTGTTCGCGGGTACCGAAAATGCCGGCGTCTGGATGCTCCCGCTTTCCCAGGCTATGGGTGTTAACGCCGGCAACCCGGCGCCGCCCTCTCATTTCACGCTCTCCCAGAACTACCCCAACCCCTTCAACCCTACCACCAATATCGGATTTCGGATTGCGGATGTCGGATTGGTGACATTAAAGGTGTACAATGTGCTTGGTGAATTAGTGAAGACCCTAGTGAACAAGGTGGAACAGCCGGGGAGTTACCAGGTGCAGTTTGACGGAAGTAATCTCGCGAGCGGAGTGTATTTCTACAGACTAAGTGCCGGCAGCTACACAAAGACGATGAAGCTTATGCTTCTCAAATAGGCGTAAATTGTTTAGCTTCGAGCGGGCACGACGGGCGGGGGACACGGACTTAATTGATAGCCCGTGCCTGACAAACATGATTAGTTATGGAGCAGAACACATGAAAACCGGTTTGAAATTTCTGGTTGTATCAGCCATTGCTGCGCTGACGATTTCTCCGCGCGCCGCTATTGCCCAATGGGTTCCCGCCAGCCCGCCAACGTTTACATCGGGTTATGTCGTGTCTCTCGCGGCAAATGCGAAATTTCAACTTGCCGGAACCAGCGAAGAAGGCGTGTATGAATCCACGGATCATGGCGCCGCGTGGAATCTCATCGGATTGAAGGGAACGCTCGAATACATACGCGCGCTTGTAATAACCGATACCAGCTTCGTCGCCGCTACCACCTTCGGCGTGTTTATATCCAGAGACTCCGGAGGTACGTGGACAAAAGTCTACGAGAACTATAACGGCTTTTTCACCACACTCGCCGTCTCGCACAACTGCTTGTTCGCCGCGGGACAATCGCAGGGCCTGGGTGTCTACCGTTCCACGGATGGAGGAGTAACCTGGACACCTGCAGATTCCGGGCTCCCCACGATGGATGTTGATTCGCTCGCCGCCTGTGATTCCAACATGTTCGCAATCACCATCGACGGGTTGTATCAATCCGACGACAGCGGAAACACGTGGACGGAATGCGACTCAAATGTCACAAGAGGAGTTGGGGTCATTGCCGCGCGAGACTCCGTGGTTTGCGCGGCAATCGGGGGGGTGCTCCTCTCTACGGCCAACTACGGTGTGCTTGTCTCCACGAACCGGGGCGAGAGCTGGGCCAGGGTCGGCTCCGCTCTCGCGGACAGCGATGTCCAGGCAATCGCGATTTCCGATTCCGACATCTATATAGGAACCGGGTCCGGTGGCATATTCCGCTCATCCGACAACGGTGTCGTTTGGGACTCGGTCAACACGGTGTCTCCCCAGACTATCGGCGCGATGGCAGCGTCGGGCTCCGATCTTTACGTGGGGACTAACGGCGGAGGTGTCTATGCTTTCACAAATAATGGTTCCGATCAGGTTGTCCAGGGAACAGGCCTCAATACCGTCGAAGTTGGGAGCTTTGCTGCCGGCAAGAACAAGCTCTTCGCGAGTTCGGCAGGCGGTCTTTTCGCCTCTACAGACGGCGGAGAGTCATGGGACCCTGCTGACTCGGGTTTATTGAACACGACGGTCTACTCACTCCTTTCCACCGGCAGTTCTATTCTCGCCGGGACTGGCGGCGGAATCTTCCGCTCCACCGACAATGGAGTGACCTGGACTCTTGCCGACCCATCATACTCGAGCTCAGCCGTGTTCGCACTCACAAGCTTCAACAACGACGTCTATGCCGCGACTTCCGGCAAGCTGCTTTTTTCAGTGGATGACGGCACGGTCTGGGGGGCATCCAACATGTTTGTGACCGACATGAACTCGTTCGCGCAAATCGGCAATACGCTGTTCGTCGGCAATATGATCGGAGGCGGCGTCTTCGCGCTGACGGTCAGTGACACCGGCGGATGGTCGAACCGCGACAACAATCTGACTAATCTGTACGTCACGTCCCTCCACGCGGTCGGGAAAATGCTTTACGTGAATACGCAGGGGGGAGAATTCGAGTCGGCAAACGGAGGCCTCGGATGGGTGGCTGCCGATACCAAGCCGCTCGGAGGCGTCATTGAAGCCGTGGCATCGGATGGACAGGCGACTTTTGTCGGGACAACGGGCGGAGTCTATGTGTCCGGTGATAGCGGCAACACCTGGGCCCTGGCAGATTCGGGTTTGGTAAACCCAAGCATCAAATCCATGATCGATTTTGACAGCACGCTTTACGTCGGACTCTACGCGGGAAGCGTTTGGAAAAGGCCCCTATCCCAAATCCTTGCGCTTCTTCCGCCGCAACCGGTCACGATAACTCCGAGAGCAGATTCCACAGTGGACGTCGATCCGGTCACCCTCCATTGGAACGCCGGACAAGGGGCGGCCTCGTACGAGGTAGAAATCGCGTTCGACTCTAACTTCGCCAACTTGCTTCGCGATACAACTTCAATCACCGCAACTTCTGCGGTCGTGCCTGGCATCGCGAGCGACAAGACATATTACTGGCGCGTCAGGAGCTGGAGACCGCAGCTTGCGGGAGAATGGTCCGCGACCAGTATGTTTGTGACCGGAACCGTGACCGGAGTGAATGGACATCCAGACCTCCCGACCCATTTTTCGCTTTCCCAGAACTATCCCAACCCATTTAACCCTACCACCAATATCGGATATCGGATTGCGGATGTCGGATTGGTGACATTAAAGGTGTACAATGTGCTTGGTGAATTGGTGAAGACCCTAGTGAACAAGGTGGAACAGCCGGGAAGCTACCAGATGCAGTTTGACGGAAGTAATCTCGCGAGCGGAGTGTACTTCTACAGATTGCAGGCAGGAACCTTTACTCAGACCAGGAAACTTCTTTTGTTGAAATAGTATCGCTGCCGGATGTAACCGGCACTCGAGTGAGGAGAGTCGGATGAGCGTCGGTCACCGAACCATGTTGTTCGCAAGCCGCTGCCTTGTTAGTTTTGCATATGAATCGGAGGGGGACTTTGATCTGGACCGCTGCATGTGGTTCGTTTAGAGGAAAACGCAGGAGCACAAATGAAAAACAGATATC
>JAJYRM010000190.1 GCA_021794075.1 Bacteroidota bacterium
CGTGTTACCACCTTGTCGCAACGAATAGAAATAAACGCCGCTGGCGAAATTATCCATAGTAATGTTGTAGATGTAGACGCCGGCAGGCTTGTAACCCTCGTCGACAACTTTAACCAACTGGCCGAGCACGTTGTAGACGTTAAAGCTGATGATGCCCGCGCTCTTCAGGCTCACCCGGACATCTGTCGATGGGTTGAAAGGATTCGGATAATTATTGCCCAACTCAAACTTATCGGGCAGCTGATTCGGAACCTTCTGGACACCGAGAGCGAGTCCACCCGAGGCAAGCCAGGCAGCTTTCTGTGTCGGGAACCAGTTAAGATCTCCTAACGCATAACCGTCTGTACCACCATGCTGCATCGAAGTATTGGTGTAAGCCAGGTTTTCGGGAAGCGGCCAGACTGGCGGATAGGGGAATCCGGAATAAGTATAATACCAGGAGCTGTCGGGCCCTTTAACGCCCATCCAGCTGGCAATTTTATTGACATAGGAGATCAGCTTGGACACTTGGGCAGTGATGTTCGAGTTAAAACCGGGATCCACGTACACGTTGCCCGACGTATCGATGTGAGCGCCAAGGCTGTCGAGTTTCTTAATTGAGAACTTTGTGTAACCACTCATCCATGTGGGGGGCGCGAGCTTGCGCAACATGAGAGGCCTGCTTCCGTCCGGCATATCGACGCTGTCTTTCTGCGTCACCGTGTCGTTGTAGGCGGTCCAGAAATCAACAAGCGCCGCGGGCTGGAAGTAATCATTGTTCCTGACCGAGATGAATCTGCTCGCGGGAGCGACCATAGCCGATGTTACCGTCGCGTTGCCCGTTCCACCTGTACCGATGAAAACTTCGGGGCCCGTTATCGTAGCGCCCCACATCTTCGACCACGCGCTCGTGCTGTCATTACCTCTGAACCGTATGATACTGCTCGACGCTGTATCCGGATAATTCAGGAATGTGCCGTTGATAACGTCTTCGGGCACGCCGCCATAGGCATTCATTCCATACCACACGTTATTGTCCATGCGCATGATTTGCCCCTGCCTCATGAGGGTAGGATTCACTGCGCCGTAGACCACGGTATTGTGAGAGAAAACCGCGTTCGGACAGTAACCGCGCACAGACCACAGATACGCGTTATTGCAGAAGAAGGTATTATTCACGAACATGGTGGTATCCATGTTCACCTGGTAGTCGGAAAGGAGCGCGCCGCCCCCGAAGTAGGAAGATGGGTGCATTTCATTCCTGAACGTGCAATCTTGAACGATCAGCTTGTCCCACTGCCCGTGCTCCGCCAGCGCGGTATGCTGGAAGCCATCGAACACGACGCTGGTCAGAGTGAGCTTCAGGCTGTCCGAATTCATTCGGATTCCCTCGCCCCAACCGATGACGATCGAGTCCGCGCGAAAGGCCGTGATGTACACGTTCTTTATCGTTACCTTCCCACCTTTCCCGTTAAGGTCGAAGAAATGATCTATGGAAGATCCGTCCTGCAGTATCTGCGGCGCGAGCACCGGCGGTCGAAGCCCGGCGGTCGAATCATTCGCGACTATAGTGATCGACCCATTGATCTTCATGGCTTCCCCGACCTGATAAACCACGCCGTGGCGCAGCACGTAAACCCTGTTTGGATGAGCCCGAACTCCCCCGGCAAGCGTGTCCCCGTTGATGACAGTATTGATGTTGCCCGGCGGAAGCGGGCTAATTACGAGCGTGTCTGCTGCCTGAGCAAACAGCTGATTAGCAGCTGCAAGAAATGCCAGCGATGCTATTAACAAAGACCACGACAGTCTTCTCATTTGTTTCTCCTTTTTTTGACAAATCATAACAAAGGTCCTAACACAGCCTCTTCCCTTCCTCTGGGACGGCTAATGAGTCATGCGTTTTTCTTTGCCCATCACCTCCTAATCAACCCGTAGCCGGTCTGTAATCGGAGCTGTCGGATAACTCACAGCCTGATACGAATACCGAGCTGAACCTCCGAACCGTAACTCTGTTCGGACGCGGGGTAGCTTGTTTTCTCGTTTATGTTTACGTCGTTACTGCTTGTGATATTGTTGAGATTGAGATAGAGCTGCATTCCGTACCACGGAAGATCCTGCTTCACCGATAGGTCCCACCTGGTGAACTTTGCGCTTAGGACGCGCTCCTGCAGCCAGAAGCTCGGCTGTTGGAAAACGTTATCCTGGTAAATCATCGAGGCCCTAACCGAAAATCCTTTGTAATCATAGCCTAACCCGAGGTTCACAATATCATTTGGCTGATTAAGCAACCTCGCGCTATAAGTTGTGTCCACGATGTCGTACGTTGGCAGACCGTTTTCATCATATCCGACATTGTATATGCTTTTCGGATATCGCGCCTGCGAGAAGATGTGAGTCCAGTTCACGTTCATGACGAGGCCTGAAAGGACGCCAGGCAAATACCAGAAGTGCGTCTGCCAATCGCTCTCCAGCCCGTAAAGGTTGACAGGGTAGGGACTATTGATATAGCTCGTGACCTCGTAAAGAGTGCCGCTATATTGAGGAAGCTCCGGATAGCCGCTCAAATTCTTCACATAGACGTCCGAATAGAAAATCAGGTTGGTGATGTGCTTGCTGAATCCGTCGAGAGTGAAGAGTCCGATGTCGTTAGAGAAGAAGGAGAGCACGAGGTCATAGTTCGCGGATCTGGCGGGATTCAGCTTGTAGTTATTGTAAGAAACCCATCTGCTGGTAATGAGATACCTTGGGGTTATCGTGCTGTAATCGGGATAGTTCAGAGTATTCGTATAGGCAAAATGCACCTGGAACCAGTTGAGAGGTCTATAAATGAGGTGGACCATTGGTAGAATGTAACCATGTGATTCGGAAACCGTGGTATCATGGATAGATCCGCTCGGCGAAGTGACGTCGGTCCTCGCTCCTGTGTATGTCGTCGTCAGGTTTTGATAGCGGGCGCCGGGCAGCACTGTCAGCCAGTCACCGATATTAAACGTTACCATGGCATAGCCCGCGTCCCTTCTCTCGATACCGGAATAGTTATTGATCCGAGACGCCAGATCGTTGGCTCTGTAACCGCCCTGATAGACTGTACCATGATTACTGTTGAGTGCAATCGGCACCAGCTGCCACATGAGGCCGACGTTGGTGGGATATGCCATCGTATAGTCGCCGTTCAGAAAATTTCCGTAACCATAGCCGTTATACACGAAGTTCGCGAGGCTCAGGCTGCCGTTGAAAAGGCTGAACGATGGCCTGTAGCTGGTAAAGTCCCCGACCACCGCGCCTCCGCCGTCGTAGATCAGCGAGCCGCTTCTTTGAAAATAGTTATAAGAACGGTCCCTGTATTGGTACATTCCTCCGAATTTCAGCCTTGCCGTCAGGAAATCGGAAAAGTTGAAATCATGACCAAGGTCGATTTTACCCTGGTACAGCTGTTCTGTTGTCTTTGAACTCGAGGTGGTAATATTGTCCAACCATGCCGTGGAGTCGTTGGGCTGGATGTGCGTTGCGATGACCGTCGGCGGCTCCTTAGAGATAGCTGGGCCGACACCTCCTCCAAATCCTCCCGCGTCCTGAACGAAATTAAATGTCGCGTCCCCTGGATTTTGAGTGCCCGAATAAGAATGAGATAGCCTGAGATCAACCTGGAAAAAAGGTATCGAAGTGTTTAAGCTGAGAAGATTAGACATAACGTTCAGCCTGGTAGCCCCGCCGGTAATCCCGTAGTTCAATTCTCTCTGAGTATTAAACACATAGGCTGTCTCATTGCGGTATGTGGCATTGGTATTGCCGTTGCTCAAGAAATTCATGAAACCGATCTTCAGGCCTTCGCTCTTGTAGTCCATAACCAGAGTACCGTTGTAGCGCTGGCGAATCCTGAAGACATCCTGCATCATAATGGAATTCAAGTCGGGTATGCCCGCATCTCCATGACTCTTGTCGTTCAAAGTGTAGCTGACGGCGAGTTCGTTGTCACTGAGATTTCTTTTTTCCGCTGATGCTTCGGCATAAATCCCGAAAGAGTTGTCGAAGTACCTGTTCTCCGCGGAGACAACAAACTTGTAATTATCGCGATTATTCTTGAGGCCGTTGTACGCTCCCTGAGCCAGCAAGCCGATGTTCGGAGCCGTTCCGTGAGAGCTCGGTGTTCCTTTTCTCATATCGAAGTTCACGACGCCACCCAGCACGGCAGCGTCCATGTCGGGAGTTATCGCTTTTATCACCTCGATGCCACCAAGGCTGTTGGAGGAAATCATGCTGAGATCTATTCCTCTGTCACCCATGAGACTTTGAGTCGTGCCGTTCAGGTCTGTGCCGGTGATCGTATTGGAAGAGGGGACATCACTGGCCATCTCTACGCCATCAATCGTCACCTGGTTGTACTGTGGCGACAGGCCTCGAATAACCACTTCGGACCCTTCGCCCCCCTCCCTTATGAGCGAAACGCCCGGCAGTCGTCCGACGGACTCAGCCGCGTTCGCATCCGGGAGTTCCTGAATCTTCGCTGCTGACACCACATTCGTTACCTGGACTGAAGAAAGTTGCTGATTGATGGCCGAGTTTTGTCCGCTCGCCTGGGCGGTGACGACCACCTCTTTCCCCTTGATACCAACCGCGTCGAGCTTCACAACGAGCGTTACCAACTCGCCGTCTTTGACCTTGACATCGACCGTTTTAGCGTTATACCCGACGTAAGTGGCCCGCATCTGATAGGAGCCCGGAGGGACATTCCGAATCACAAAATTGCCGTTCAGATCTGAAGCTGCTCCCATGCTGGTCCCTTGCAGCAGCATGTTGGCGCCCGGCAAAGCCTCTCCAGTCTGAGAATCCTTAACGCTCCCCTGAACGGTACCGTTCTGTGCCGCTCGGACGGGAACTATTAGCAGTGAATATAGAAAAGCAGCAAAGGCGAGTCCTTTGACAATTGATCGTACCATCACCTACTCCTTCGGTTGTCAATTGTATGGGGAAACAGCCTGCTGTAACTATAAAAATACCGCCGGACTAATGGTGTGAATTTAGGAAGCACTGCGTAAGCGGCCCACAAATAACCGATGCCCTGTGACCGCTAAGAGGTTCTACTGTAGCTGAAGGAGTTGCCCGAGGTTTTTCCAGCCCTGCATATTTCCCTGACATGTTTATTGGCTAGTCGAACAAACCTCCAAAAAATAGCCTACAAATGAGTCAATGTCAAGAGGTTTATTACAACACAAATCGCTAGAAGCCGCAAAATCCAGCCATTTTTATCCGATAGGCAAATTTCCGTGAGACTCAGTTGGTCCATTTGCCGAATAAATGGCGACTTAATTCCGTCGAATGGAAATACACCGAAAACTAGATCCCCGCGTAACTTGACAAGGTGGAACGCTTCTGTCAGTGCGATCGGCAGAAATGGCGATTAAGGCAGACAACCCGAACCGGGACGTTAGGAGAACCGGCGGCGGAAGGACCAGCTGCTTGCAACTCGACCGACGCTCGGCAATGGCCCGGCCAGGTTCTCCGCATCAACCTATAAGAGGCAATCGCGGGAGCCTTATTCCCTTCCAGCCTCTTACAGTTCCTCCGTGCTCTTCTTGAGGGTCATGCAGGTTTCGTAGAATTCCGGTAGCGCCATCATCTTGACGAACGTGAACCCGCGCGTCGCCTGGATAAGCGGACTCGGATGCTCGTTGAAGTAC
>JAJYRM010000048.1 GCA_021794075.1 Bacteroidota bacterium
CCTTCCCAGCGGCGTGACTGCAAAGCAGGTCTCATGCGGTTATTGGCATAGTCTTGCCCTCTGCAGCGACGGAAACGTCTACGCCTGGGGAGAAAACAATAACGGCCAGCTGGGCAACGGAACGACCACTAACTCCGACATCCCTGTTAAAGTTGATCTCCCCTCAGGTTTCACTCCGGTGTCCGTGTTTGCCGGTTGGTATTACAGTTTCGCTCTGGGCGCCGATGGGACTCTCTACGCTTGGGGCGGCAATGTTCAGGGGCAGCTCGGTCTTGGAAACACGACCAATGAATCATTGCCCACAGAAGTCCCGTTCCCGTCAGGCGTGACAAAATGGACGGGGGTTTATGGAGGCATTTACTTTGCGGCGGCCACAGGCAACGATGGGAACCTTTATGAAAGCGGATACAATCAGTACGGCCAGTTAGGAAACGGAACGGCTACGGGTTCATCATCCGGAGTAACAAGCTTTCAAAAGGCGAATATGCCCGCGGGTGTGACCGGCTGGAATGAAATAGCTTGTACCGGCAGTTCTGTCCTCGCGATCGGGAACAACGACACTCTTTATGCCTGGGGATACGGCGGTTCTGGCGAGATGGGAAACGGCACGAGTCTCGGCACTAATCCGGTCCCAGTTAAAGTCTTTATGCCAGCGGGTGTAGTAGTTACTTCCGTTGCGGCAGGTCGGAATCACGGTCTTGCAATCGGCAGCGACGGCAACATGTACGCGTGGGGCCAGGGCGGCCAAGGCCAGCTTGGGAACAACAGCATAAAGAATTCCTCCGTTCCTGTTCAGATCCTTCTCAATTACTCGAGCCAATCATCGGGCGTCAGATTACTGTCGGTGCTCCCTGGCTGGACGGACCCTTCGATAGAAACCGTGCACGGACCGAACATAGCCGTTTACGATCCTCAGGCGGACACGCTAGGTAAGCTTGTTCTTTTCCTCGTAGGCACAGGCGGGAGCGCGACCCCGACATGGACGATGGACAGTATTTACGCATCGATGGGGTACTACGCGATAACGCTTGACTACGAAGACAACGTTGTCGCGGCAAGCCTCGGGAACGACTCGGACACTACCGCATTCGGCGATTACAGGGACGAGATAGTCACCGGGGCGCAGGTGAGCAACGCGGTAAATGTAGACAGCGCGAATTCCATTCTTAACCGGTTTCAAAAACTCCTCGGTTATCTTGCGCAGTCAGATACCGGTGGACATTGGGCCCAATTCCTGCAAAACGGTGAACCGAATTGGAGCCGCATCATCGTGGCCGGCCATTCCCAGGGATCGGGCCACGCGGCCTACATTGGAAAGATGTTCGATGTTGCCAGGGTGCTGATGTTTTCGGGCCCGCAAGACTACATGACTCTCTACAGTAGACCTGCTCCATGGGAGTACGATAGCGGAGCGACTCCGCCAACAAGCTACTTCGCGTTTCTTAATCAGTATGATCCTTACAACGTCAATCATCAAATTGCCAATTGTACGGCACTCATGGACACGCAGCGTCCCGCCATTTTGACGAACGTAATGCCTGGCGCCACGATCACCGGTAACTGGCGCATTCTGGTCACGTCCATTTCGACGAGCAGCCCGCATGGTTCCACGATACTTCCGGAATTTTCCAACGTGTGGCAGTTTATGCTGACCGCTCAACTCCCGGTGAAGCCCCGTGTGCCCATGATCCTTGCGCCGGTCGGGACAGCAGGAGTCCCGCGCCGGGCAACGATGAAGTGGAACTCCGTCGCTAATGCCACCGGCTACGAGCTGCAAATATCCAGGGACACTTCTTTCACGGCCGTCGTACTCGACACGACTGTTACGGACACGACGGTCACGTTGTCGGCTCCGCTTGGGCCGTCGGCAAAATATTACTGGCATGTCGCCGCTTCGAACCTGGGACTCAGCGGCTCATACTCTGCCGTAGATTCGTTCACTACCGGGACCGGCATCGACGCGGTAAATGAACGAGGAGCGGTTCCCACAAAATTTGAGCTAATGCAGAATTATCCTAATCCCTTCAATCCATCGACGACAATCAAAATCAGCTTGGCTCACGCCGGAACGATGAGTCTTAAAATTTACGACGTACTCGGTCAGCTGGTGAAAGTCGTAGATCGTGGGTATAAGTCTGCCGGCGAGTACGCTTACCAGGTCGACATGGCGCCTTTTTCCAGCGGCGTATATTTTTACTCGCTCCGTGAAGGGGCGGAGGTGATCACAAAAAAAATGATCTTTGTCAAGTAGAATCGCGCTTTCGATGGCTCATTTAAAATGCATTCATACTTGATCCATAAGGAATCCAATTGACAAAACAGTTTGCGCTTGCTTGATATCCAAGACGAAGGTAACACTGCCGAATAATCTTCGGCAAACAAAATAGACCCGGACGGAGAGCAACATATACAGATGCGAGAGACTGCCACCGGGGACTGTCTCTTTCATCGAAGAAAACAAAAAGGTGAAATAATGAGAAATGCTAAGGCTGTTGATATCAGGCAGCTTTTCAGTTGGAGATCCGGTCTCCTGGCGTTCTTACTTTCTGCCGTGGTTTTGGGTAGGCCTGCAATCGCTCAGACGGTCTATTCATCATCCAGCTCGTACGCGTCTTACTTGATAGACGCGAAAGGAAATTTGTACGCCTGGGGAGACGATTATTACAATCACACATTCGCGGCTAAGGCCGTCCCGCAGGATTCTCTCCCGGTGCTGATACCGTTTCCATCGGGTGTAACGCGCTGGACCGACATGGCGACAGGGTTCTTTCAAAATCTTGCCGTTGGGAATGACGGTAATATCTACGCGTGGGGCAACAATGGCAACGGGCAGTTGGGCGATGGTACCACCACCAGCACCGACACGCTCGTTAAGGTGAGTCTGCCGAACGGAGCAAAAGCGGTGCAAGTCGCTTGCGCCTGGACACACAGCCTGGCGCTTGGAAGCGACGGGAACATTTATGCCTTTGGTTTTAATAATAATGGCCAGCTCGGCGACAGCACAACTACGGCTTCCTCTACGCCGGTACGCGTGCATTTGCCTGTAGGTTTTACTCCATCACAAATATATGCCGGCTGGTACTACAGCGCCGCACTCGGCAAGGATAGCACTGTGTACGTTTGGGGTGGAAACGCCCAAGGACAGTTGGGACTTGGCAACACTACAAAACAGCTTGTTCCTATTGAAGTACCATTTCCTCAGGGTGTGACTAAATGGACCGGAGTCTATTGCGGTTTATATTTCATGGTCTTAAAAGGCAACGATGGCAATTTATATGCCTCCGGAACAGTAGGCGTTACAAGTTACGGTCAGCTAGGGACCGGCAAAACCACGGCTTCAGACTCGCTAGTGAAAGTGCAACTACCCGCCGGTGTTACGGGATGGAAGACTGCAGCATGCACAGGAAGCGCGGTGCTTGCCGTCGCGAATAACGATAGCGTTTATGGCTGGGGATATAATGGTGACGGCGCTCTTGGCAACGGCCAGAGCGGAATTGGAACTAACCTCACACCCACCGTTGTCAACCTTCCTGCAGGCGTCACGGTAAGTTCACTGGCCGCGGGACGTGATCACGTCCTCGCCGTCGGCAGCGATAATACATATTATGCGTGGGGACAAGGATCGCAGGGCCAGCTCGGTAACGGCGGGTTCGATGTAACTGTCCCGACACCCGGCAGGGTCTTCGGGGTGCTGCAGAAGCCGCTCACGACGCCCGTACCTTCTTCTCCTTACAACACTGCAGTGAATCAGGCTCTCGATGTCACACTTCAGTGGGGTGCCGTCAACTCAGCCGATGGATACCAGTGCGAGGTCAGCACAGATCCTACCTTCAGTACTGGCATGATTGCCAACGATTCCACATTGAAGGTTCCCGCGGACACGATCAAAGCCCTTAGCTACAGCACAAAGTATTACTGGCGCGTGCGTGCTTATGAGAACGGAGTACTGGGCGCGTTCAATGGCGCGTATTCGTTTACTACAATGAGCAATCTGCCGCCGGCTCCTGGGCTTGTGTTCCCGAAATTGTCGACAGTCGGTATCCCCCGAGAGGTCACATTCCAGTGGAAGCCATCCCCAAGCGCGAGTCAGTACAGAATACAGGTCTCGACGAGTACGCAGGCTTACACCTCAGGCGATTCGGCGGGCGAATTCACGAGTCTGATCGCGGACACGACGGTCGCAGACACTTCCGTTCAACTCGCGGCCCCTCTCGCGGCGAACACAATCTATTACTGGCATGTCAGCGCCATCGATACGAACGGCATGGGTGAGTTCTCCTCAAACTGGGAATTCAAAACCGGCGTCGGACTTACGGCCGTGAATGAGCCGAACGGTTTGCCGAAAACATTCGCCTTGATGCAGAACTATCCGAACCCATTCAACCCGACGACAATGATCACGTATAGTCTTCCGAAGGCGCAGATGGTTACGCTGGAGGTGTACAACGTCCTTGGTGAGAAGGTCGCCACGTTGGTAAACGCTCATCAGAGTGCCGGCGTTTACGAAGTGAACTTCAACGCGGACCGCTTTGCAAGCGGCGTATATCTGTACATCTTAAGAACGAACAATTTCAGCGCGGTTCATAAGATGCTGTTCTTGAAGTAAAGACAATTCTAAAGTATCGGACGGGAGACCGGGTCGGGATGATACCCCGACCCGGCCCCGTCCAGGTTATCTTTAGCAGCAGATTCAATGTTTTCAAATAGATGAGAAACGTCCAAACCCGGGAAGGAGAACTAAATGATGGCGGAAATCTATCGTTACTCGTTTGAGGGAGGGAAAAGAGACAAACTGCAGAGAGCGGCCGCGACAGTTGGTGGCGCTCTGTTAGCGGTGTTTTTCTTTTTTTGTTCGAGCCCAGCTAAGGCTCAAACCGCAGGCATACATAAGATCAAGCATATAATCATAATCATGCAGGAAAATAGAACGTTCGATTCATACTTTGGAACGTTCCCAGGCGCCGATGGAATACCGATGAAGGACGGCGTTCCTACGGTCGGTGTGCTCGACCCGATCAGCGGAAAGATCATCAGGCCGTTCCATGACCCCGACGATAGAGATTTCGATTCTCCTCACATGGTCGTGAATGCTTTTGAAGACATCGACGACGGCAAGATGGACGGTTTCATCAAAAGCGCAATAACGGAGTATAAGCGATTTCAGAACATGGCTCTCTTGAAAGAGAGTAACAAGGAACTGGAGAATTCATCGCTGAAAGAATACAAGGAATTAATGTACACGAACAACGGGAGACCGGTACAGAGACCTCTATACCTAGATTGCATGGGATACCACGACCAGCGAGAAATCCCCAACTACTGGGATTACGCGAAAAATTTTGTCCTGCAGGATCATATGTTTGAGCCGATACTATCCTGGAGTTTCCCAACTCACCTCTGCATGGTCTCGGCATGGTCGGCCTTAGCGGAAATTCCGGGCGACCCCATGTCCTGTGTCACCAATCTCGATCCACCCGATCGGAGCGAAAAGGACCCGGAGCCTTTTGCCTGGACCGACATAACCTATCTTCTTCATAAGTATCACGTCAGATGGAGGTACTATCTCGATGAAACAAAACTTCTGAAGAAGCCTGAGTACAATTGGATCGATATTCCCGCGGAGACTGTCCCGACTATCTGGGATATTTTGCCCGGCTTTGTGGATGTTCATGAAGACCACCAGGTGAAAAACGATGAGGTGATCGCCAACTTTTTCAAAGCCGCGAAAGAAGGCACTCTCCCACAGGTATGCTGGGTGATTCCGAACTTCAAAGATTCCGAACATTCCCCGTCGCTGATAAGCACCGGGCAGGCTTTTGTCACAAGAGTCATTAATGCCATTATGAGAAGCCCCGACTGGAAAAGTTCGGCAATCTTCCTTTCGTGGGACGACTGGGGCGGGTTCTACGACCACGTCGTTCCGCCCAGGGTTGATGAATACGGTTACGGAATACGCGTACCGGGATTGGTGATCAGCCCTTATGCGAAAAAGGGTTATATAGACCACCAGATACTTTCGCATGACGCTTATCTGAAATTTATCGAGGACGATTTTTGCGGCGGACAGAGAATAGATCCGAAAACCGACGGCAGGCCAGACTCGAGACCGGATGTTCGGGAAAACGAGCCGCTTCTCGGTAACCTCGTGAAAGATTTTGACTTTTCACAGACGCCGAGAGCGCCGATGCTTTTGCCCCCTTATCCAAAAAATGTCGACGACCTTGGCGGAAGCCGCTAATCTCAAATTGACTGTTGCAAAAGCTGTACGGAGCGGGGACCTTCGGGCCCCTTCTCCGGTATTCATATCATTTATGAGGACAATTGAATGAAGAAATTTCTGACGCTCTTTTCGTTTCTTGGCATCTTTGCGGCATCGCTGACTATTGCCGCGTTACCGGCGTTTGCTTCGGAGCCCGCTCCGGCTCCTCCTAAAGGGATGGTGGACCTTATTCTTGGGAAGTCATATACTGCCATACCTCTCGTCCCGATAAAGTACTCCTTCGCCCCGATGGAAGTCGGACTTCAATTCCCGGGCGGTCTGACGGACGGCAAGATCGCGTCATCAACGGACTACCATGATCACCAGTGGCAGCAGTACATTCGCGGAGGGATGCGAAGCATCGTGGTCGACATGGGGAGGGTAAATACCGTACACGAGATGCAGGAGAGATTTCTTCAGGATATCCCTCACGGCATAGACTTTCCTCGAGAGGTGACATACGCCCTCTCAATGGATGGGAAACATTGGGCGGTTGTCGGCACGGTGAGAAGCGCCATCTCTTTAACGGTCACCAAGCCGACGGTTCAGACTTACGCTATCTCAGGCCTCGATTATCAGGCCAAGTACGTGAAGATGACTTTCGTCGTGGACGTTTTTAGCGTCGCGGACGAATTTCAGGTGTTCGGAAACCACGGAGTTGTTGACGGCGCGACAGTCCCGAAGATAACGCCACCGCCGGTTTACCCGGGCAAATATTGCCCTCCCGGCTCTCCCGAGGTTGGTGGAACAAGAAACATGGTCCTAATCACCAACGGCTATTACAAGAAAGACCCGGCGATAGCGAAGAACAGCGTCGACCAGCTCCTCCCATATGTGGGATACATCAGCACTTCCGGCAAGATAAAGGATTTCATGTTCGACAGCTTCCTCTTCTCCGCGTTCGGCGAAGCTCCGTCTGGAGGACAGTATGGTGCCGATATCAAGAAACCAACCATCCTTTCCGACTGGCAGTACTATATCGATAATACTTTCATGCCAGATTACAACGTGTCGGCTTTGAACATAGCGACAGGGAAGGTTAAGAAGGCGCTCGGGCGGCCATCGTACAAATCGAAGGTCGAAATTGCCATACCATATCCGACCCCGAGCTCAAATTATTTTGGCGCGATAGATGGGAAGCCGGTAAACATGGAGAAACTTTCGGACAGAGAGAGGCTGATAAGATGGTACGTCGACCAGGTGCTGGCCAAATGGAAAGCGGGCCGTTACGATAATCTGAAGCTTGTAGGAATGTATTGGATAAGCGAGAAGGCCGCCTTCACAATCAACGACAGCGAGAAGGCACTCATCAGATACGTCGGCAACTTTGTCAGAAGCAAGGGACTCGTTCTCGACTGGATCCCGTTCATCAATGCCGAAGGTTTCTACGAATGGCATTCGCTCGGTTTCGACGGAGCGGAGATGCAGCCGAATTATTCGTTCCACAATTATCCGGTGCAGGAGCTTGGCGAGGCTGCGGAAACATGTAAGATGCTTGGAATGGGCATCGAGATCGAGATACACTGGGATGCCCTTAAAAACGACGCGCTTCTGGAAAAGTATTACCAGTATCTCAATTGGGGAATCAAGAAGGGGTACATGACCGGAGCAGCGCATTCATATTATCAGAACGCCGGACCCGGGACTTTCTACCAGTGCTGTTACAACAAAAATCCCAAATACAGGGAAGTCTACGACAAGACTTACGATTTCATAAAGGGAACTTATACGGAGACCAATGTCCATTGACAAGCCAGTGTCGGTGAAAGCAGGTTTCATGGAGATAGATTTGATGCACCTCAGGACTAAATTATTCGCTGCATTTTTGCTGGTGGCCGTTTCGTGCTCGCCGGCTCTAGCCGGTCAAACGGTGGATCATTCCCCGTCGGCGCGTTACCGTGTCTTTAATCTTACCCGGTACGTGGATCCTTTTGCCGGGACGAAGACAAACGGGGAAACGTATCCTGGCGCGACGGTTCCTTTCGGGATGATTCAATGGAGTCCCGATACCGGCCCGCTCAGGCGTCCGGCTGGATACAAGTACGGCGATTCGCTTATTACTGGCTTCAGCCTCGATCATCTCAGTGGCGCGGGATGTCCTTATGGCGATAACTTCGACTTCGTCCCGCTCCTAAATACTTCTAGCATTACGCCTCCGCTTGGAAGAGCTGGCTTCCTCGAACCGTTCTCTCACGCCAATGAGACAGCAAGCCCCGGATACTATTCTGTGAAACTGAATGACGGTATCAAGATAGAGCTGACGACCACCGAGCGCATGGGGTTCGGAAGATTTATCTTCCCCGCGAATTGTGCGCCGACGGTCGCCGTCAACGCGGGAAGCAACGTCAATGGCACAAGGGATGTCGTGATGAAGATCGATCCCGAGAATCGTTCCATGAGCGGCGAGGTTACCGGCGGACACTTCTGCAATTTTCCTGATGTGACGACAATTTATTTCTACGCAATGTTCAACAGGCCGTTCTCCGGCTACGGCACCTGGGCCGACTCGAGTCTGATGAAAGGGAAGACCATCGGCGAAGGAAATACCGGAGGCGCCTGGGTCACATTTGACCCAAAGGACGGCAGGACCGTCCTCGTGAGAGTCGCGATCTCATACGTAAGTGTGGGAAACGCGAAACTCGATCTTGAGAATGAAAGCCCGCTTACGGATTTCACTTCGAAGGCATTCGAGAATACTGCCCGAGCGGCGAGCCAACTGTGGAATTCATGGCTCAACCGAATTCAGGTCAGCGGTGGAACATTGTCTGAATACCGTACATTCTATACGATGCTTTACCACGCTCTGCTCGCGCCTACCGTTTATTCCGATGTAAACGGACAGTACATGGGTTATGACGGTAAGGTTCACGTCGTGGACGACGGTCAGCCGGAATATGCCGACTACTCGGGCTGGGATATTTACAGGAGCGAGTGTCAACTCCTCGCGATGATCGCGCCGAATCGCGCGAGCGCGATGGCTCAATCTCTTGTCAGAGATTATGAGCAGGGCGGCGCGTTCCCACGGTGGGGAGTCCCTGGCATGGACAGCGGTGTGATGATTGGTGATCCTGCCGCGGCGATGATCGCGGACTTCTACGCATTCGGCGCCAGGAAATTCGACGCGCGCGGCGCGCTCTCGGGCCTCGTCCGCGCGGCCACCGATCCGTCAGTCTACGCAATTCGTTCGCGCACCTACGAGCGCCCCGGACTCAAAGACTATCTCACGCTAGGTTATCTTCCGGCGAGCCAGGACGGCGGAAATGTTTCAATGACCCTGGAGTACAATTCCGCCGATTTCGCGCTCTCAGAATTCGCCGGTGCCCTTGGCGACAAGGCCGACAGCATTCTTATGCTGAAGCATGCCCAATACTGGAAAAATCTTTTCAACGTGAAGACCGGTTTCTTCGGAATGCGTCACCGGGACGGCGCCTGGGTACCGGCCTCCGAAGATACCGTCGATCATTTCGGATCGAGCCAGGCTTATGTCGAGGGAAGTCCCGAGCAGTACGTTTGGATGGTCCCGTTCAATTTAAGAGGGCTTACGGAAAAGATGGGCGGTCGGAAAATCGCGCTGGCCCGTCTCGATACTTTTTTTACCGAAATCAACGGCGGATTCAAGTCCAAGTATGCTTATCTTGGCAATGAGCCGAGCATAGAGACTCCGTATATATATTGTTTTCTTGGTGAACCTTATAAGACTCAGCAGGTGGTGCGAAAGGCCCTCAACGAACTCTATCACGGACATATAGGCGCCTATCCAGGCAATGATGACCTCGGGGAAATGTCTTCATGGTATGTCTTCGGAGCGATCGGAATGTATCCTGAGCTTCCCGGCTCCGACGTGTTGGTCCTCGGAAGTCCGCTCTTCAAGAGGGCGGTATTGCATCTGCCTGGAGGAGACGTTACGATAATTGGAGACGGGGCCGGAAAGAATTCTCCGTACGTCCACGGTCTGACTATCAACGGTCGCGAATGGATCAAGCCATGGATACGATTCGGCGAGATCGCACGCGGCGGCATGATGGTGTACCATCTTGACAAGATTCCCGACAAGAAATGGGGAAGCGCCATAGATGACGCTCCCCCTTCATATAACTGATAACATGGAAACGGTCATGCCCATGAAAGCTCATTTGAAATATCTGGCGTTAGGCACGCTAGTGATTTCCCTTTTTACATTTCCGAAGTCCGGCATTTCGGCCACAAGTGCCTCTCAAGGGAAGAAGGCTTCGCCCATTTACCTGAATCCGAAATATCCCATAGATAAACGCGTCGACGATTTGCTCGGTAGGATGACCCTTAAGGAAAAGATAGAACTCATCGGCGGAAATGAATTTTCCACCAAACCTATTCCAAGGCTCGGCATACCAAAGTTGAGAATGTCCGACGGCGCTTTGGGCGTCAGAAGATGGGGACCCTCTACTGACTATCCCTGCGGGACCGATCTTGCCGCCACTTGGGACACAACTTTGATCTCGAAGGTGGGGAAAGCGATAGGTCAGGAGCTGAAGGCGAAAGGTGGAGACATACTGCTTGGGCCGAACGTGAACATCGCGAGGATCCCGCTCGGCGGAAGGACTTTCGAGGCGTACGGGGAAGATCCGTATCTCACTTCAAGGATGGCCGTCAGTTATATCGAAGGATTGCAAAGCGAAGGTGTCGCCGCTACCGTAAAGCATTTCGACGCGAACAACCAGGAATACGAGAGGATGTTCGTCAACGAGAAGGTCAGCAAACTCGCTCTGAATGAGATATACATGCCTGCCTTCAAGGCGGCAGTGCAAGAAGCGCACGTCCTGTGCGTGATGGCGGCGTACAACAAGGTAAACGGCCAATATTGCTCTGAGAATCAATATCTTTTGGAGAAAAAACTTCTTCATGACTGGGGATTCAAAGGGCTTATAATGTCCGACTGGGGTGCGGTTCACAGCAGCATTCCGGTGGCGAACGGCGGTCTCGATCTCGAGATGCCCACGGGGCAGTATCTAAATGACAGTACTTTGATTCCCGCGATCAAGTCCGGCAAGGTTAAGATCAGCTCTATAAATGATAAGGTTCGCAGAATCCTGTGGGTCATGTTCAAGTTGGGATTGTTCGAACATCCTCATACTTCGAACCCGGCCCTGGTCAACACGCCGGAAGACAGACGGATTGCCTATCAGGCAGCGGTTGAGGGGATCGTTCTTCTGAAGAACGAAGGGCATGTTCTCCCCCTCGACGTCCATAAATTGAAGTCCATAGCAGTGATCGGTCCGAACGCGGCGATAGCGAGACCGAGCGGCGGTGGAAGCGCAGCGATAACGCCCATCTACACGGTGAGCCCTCTCGAGGCGCTGCGGTCGAAACTTGGTCACTCGGTGAAAATAAATTTTGCCCAGGGAGTAGAGCTCGGGGGTGACGCTTTCCCAATGGCATCGTCTTATCTCTACCTTCCTGATAAAAATCAGCACGGCCTCGATGCGGAGTATTTCGGCAACGATACGCTCGGAGGAAGGCCGGTTTATACCAATGTCGACAGCGCAATAAACTTCAACTGGGCTGGTAATTCACCCGCTCCGGGAGTTCAAGGCAACTTCTTTTCTGTTAGGTGGATTGGAAGGTTCAAGGCGCCTGCTTCCGGCAACTACGTCTTCAATCTGACGAGTGATGACGGCTCGCGAATGTTCATAAACGGAAAACTTGTGATCGATAACTGGGGTCCGCACTCTCCGGTCGAGCGTTCGTACGAAATGCATGTAGAAAAAGGGAAGTTCTACAATCTCAGGGTGGAATATTTTCAGGGCACAGGCGGTTCGATGGTTGTGATGGGAATGAGAGAGCCCACGACGGAAATGATCGCCCACGCCGCCGCCGTCGCGAAACGCTCCGATGTAGCGCTTCTCTTCGTCGGCACTTCAAGCTATTACGAAAGAGAGGGACAAGACCGCGACAGTCTTGGACTGCACGCCGACCAGGATGCGCTGATAAAGGCGGTCGCGAACGCGAACAAGAAAACAGTTGTCGTTATGATTTCCGGCGCGCCGGTTCAAATGAACCATTGGATAGGCGATGTGCCCGGACTCATGCAGGCATGGTTCGGCGGCGATGAATCGGGAAACGCGATTGCAGACGTGCTGCTTGGCAAGCACGATCCATCCGGAAGACTCCCGATTACATTCCCGGTGAAATGGTCGGATTGTTCCGCCTACAGCTCTTACAAACGTCAGGACAGCGTGTCCGTCTATAGCGATGGAGTATTTGTCGGATACCGGTGGTTCGACAAGCATAACATTAAGCCGCTCTTCCCGTTCGGATACGGTCTCAGCTACACAAAATTCATTTATAGTGATCTTAAGATTCGGCCTGCTGCAGGCGATTATATCGTTACATTCAAGGTCAGAAACGCCGGGCGTGTCGTGGGAGTTGCGGTTCCTCAGCTGTATGTCCACGATCACAATCCCGCGCCGAACGTTCCGGTGAAAGTGTTGAAAAGGTTCGATCGCGTTTCATTGAAACCGGGCCAGACGTCGACTGTGACATTCTCTGTCGACGCGAACACTTTCTCGCATTACAATCCTCGAGAGGGGAAGTGGATTACGAATCCGGGGAGATATGATATCCTAATCGGAAGTTCGAGCAGGGACATCAGACTGGACGGCAAGTTAACAATTGAAAAGAAGCAGGACTGACTTTTTAGATCGCAATGCGCGTTAGAAATAAAATAGCCACGCTCCATTCGAATCGCAGTTCTTACGGTGTAAAGGTCGTTAGATTTGCGAAGAGGCTTGTGGTTGCCGCGATCTCTCTTTGGATTGTGGCCCGGTTTACATCCGGTCAGGCTCGCGCCGCTGAATCACATTCTCAAAAGGTGGTGAGACAGGGTGACAACATATTCATGTCCTTCAGGTACAGGAAAGGGATGGATATGCATCTCGAGATTGGGAGGTGCGGAATAAACCGGCTTGTAAATATAAAGGCACTCTACGTTCAAAGTAGTCCGTCAGGCAAAGTATCTCCGTGGCTTTCGCACAAATCAAAACTTTTGCTCGAGTCTTCAACCGACTGGATAGGTCCGTATACCGTGAAATCAGATGAGGATTCTGATAATGTTCGCGAGGCCTTCACGGGGGGATGGCACGGAAGCAACGGGGACGCCACCGGCTCGCCGACGGCGCGGCTGGATAGCCTGAGCGTCTCTGTGCGCGGCAAGCCACTGATGAATGATCATGTGTATAAAGGAGCCGTGCGCATACACGCTGTCGACTACGTAATGGCTTTTAATACAATCAAAGACCGCGAACCCGTCATCAAGGAAGTTGAAACGCTCGACATCAATGGGGGCGTCGTCAACGTGCAGGTCGATGTCATCGCTTTGAAGAAGATTACCATACTCAAGTATTATGGCCTGCAGGCCCAGGACTTTTCAAATAAGGGCGCGGTGAGATACGGCGATGGGCCCGCCCTCAAGCTTGGCCCCTATTCAGATTCCGGAGCGAAGGGGAAGTCCAATATAGTGAACAAATTCTCCATCACCCCGGAGAGCGGGGAATGCACCGTTGTCGCCACGATGGATACTACATTCGGGCTCGGAAGATTCAGGAGCATCGGGAGCGACATGCCAACAATATTCACTGAACCATACGGTAAGACGTATTTCAATTTGATTCGCGGGAAAGGGCTGACTCTACGGAAGGGAGAGGAGGTCCGTTGGAAGGGAAGTTATGCATTTGAGTGAAGTTGCAGGGCGAAAAGGCGCAGCGCGATTTTGGAATTCATTGAATCAAGGAATCATGATGAGACTTAGTCTTGTATTAGCATTAGCATCGCTGTTGTTTCCCTTCGCGGCGCGAGCGGGCGTGGCCCGAGCAGTTCTGAATCCGGCCGAGGGTATTACTCTTTCGAATAACTTCGTCAAGTTTAAATTTCAACCCGGCTACATGGGGCTCGAGGGAATGACCGACCTTAAAACCGGCTATGAGCATATCCGTATACTGAAAGGCAAGCCGCTCCTATGGGAAGTAGTCTTCGGAAAGGGATTGCAGAGAGAAAGCATCACCAATAATTATACTCCGTGCAATTATGCCTCCATGGAAAAACTTGCCGACGGCTCACAGCGTCTTGATCTAGAATGGAACAATATGCGCTGGTGGAAAGAGAACCGCGTCGTAAGCGTGCGCGTAACCGTGGACTTGCCTCCAAATTCTGGCGTGGCGAAGTGGAACATTTACGTCCAGAATAATTCGGTCTACTGGGGATTGTGGGATGTTCAGTTCCCCAAGATCAATGGTTTCCCTGCTCCGGGTCAGTATGACATAGCCAGGCCGGCTTTCGCTACGGGCGGACTCCTGTACAAAGATTGCCGCGAAAATGTGGGAGGGACATTCCACGGACGTTATCCATCGGGCGGTTGGGCAATACAGATGGTGTCGTTCACGCACAAGGATAATTCCGTTTATCTTGCCACGATGGACGGACAGGGGATGGCAAAAGATTTCGAAGCCGACGCAGGCAAGGGAGACCTTGCGGTGGTCAACTATCCGGAGAACATGGGAGTAGCAGGCTCCGATTGGCCGGGATGGTACCCAATTTCGTTTGGGGTGTACCAGGGTGATTGGCTCCAGGCCGCGCTTCGTTACAGGAAATGGGCAATCCACCAAAAGTGGGCGAAACCGCTCGCCGAAAGACATGATGTACCTGAGGCAATGAAGAACGTAGGACTTTGGGTGCGCGACTTCTGGGTTTGGGATCACAAGACGGGAACGCCTGAGCAAATGGACGCGCCGCTCATCGAGGCGAGGAAGGAAATTGGCGCTCCGATTGGGCTCCACTGGTATTTTTGGGAAAAGAATAAATTCGATAACGATTATCCTCACTTCTTTCCACCGAAGCCCGGTTTCGAACAGAGGGTAAAAGAACTTGTCGGCAAAGGGTTTCTAGTAATGCCTTATATCAACGGCAGAAGCGCCGACATGAACATTCCCGACTGGAAAAAGTTCGCCCCTTACGCGACTTACGATCAGGCGGGCGGATTCATATTGGACACGACAGGGCTTTCAGGCAGGCTTGTAGAGATGTGCCCATCCCAGCCGTTCTGGCAAAACAAAGTCGCGCAGGATGTCGACAGTCTGGTCAGCGACTACGGTTGTAACGGTGTCTACGTCGACCAGGTTTCGGCGATGAGGGATGAGCTCTGCTTCAACCCACACCATGAACACCCGCTCGGCGGCGGCCGCTGGTGGACTGACGGTAACAGGGAAATGATGAGGAAGGTACGATACGAGGCCCATCGCGACGGGCATGACGCGGTTATCACAACCGAAGGTGCCGACGAGGTTTTCACTGATTTGGTCGACGGCGACCTTATGTGGGTCGGTCCCACAGACAGGGAGATCCCCCTTATAAATGTAGTGTACTCCGGCTACGCAATATTCTTCGGCAGTCCCTGCAACTTCGAAAAATGCAGCGACGACTTGTTCAACTTCGCTGAAGGGCAAGCTTTCATCTTCGGGAGACAAAACGGCTGGATGACGCTCGACCTCTTCAACCCGAAATACGCGAAGAAAGTGGATTTCCTTCGCCAGTGTGCCCAGTACCGTGTTGCGACTAAGGATTTCTATCTATACGGGAGGCTCCTAGGACTTGTCCACCCGACGAATGAGATTCCGACTTTTACATCTTCCGAATTCGGCCGCTGGAAGCAGAAGCGAACCGGCACCGTCCCGGATGTGAAGGCGACAATATGGAAGTCCAGTCACGGAAACCTCGGGATCTTCCTTGCAAACTTTGTCCAGAAAGACATACCGTTTTCGTTTTCAATTGATCCCAGGAAGTATGGAATGAACGCGGACAAATATGAGTTGATTGAGATAACGCCGCATGGGAAAGTACCTGTACGACCTTTATCCGGTATCGTGAATCTCACGGAAACGCTAAGGCCCGCTTCTATAAAGGTTATCGAGATAAAACCGGTCTCCAATTAGTGTGGCTGTACTCGATGGATCATCTTGTTTATATTTCGGTTTCGTGCGTTGAACGGTTCTCTATCAAAAGTAAAGGCAGAATCAATTTATGAGACGAATTTACATTTCCACACTTGTTCTGCTCATGTTTTCCGCTTCTTCCGCGGTCGCGGCCAGCAACGCGCGGCGCGTAAACGAAGAGGTCAAGACGCTCCTTTCAAGAATGACACTTGAAGAAAAAATCGGGCAGATGACCCAGCTTACTATTCAGGCGGTCTCGTACGCAAAGGGACCGGACAAGGGAAAGATAGACATGAAGAAGCTGGATGAGGCGATTCTGAAGTATCATGTCGGCTCAATCCTCAACGTCTTCGATTCATCTTTATCGGTGCAAAGTTGGAACACGCTGATCACGAGGATTCAGGATGTCGCCATGAAGACTCGTCTAAAGATACCTGTTATCTATGGAATCGATGCTATACACGGCGCGACGTACACAAAGGGCGCGACGCTCTTTCCTCAGCCGCTGAACATGGCGGCGACTTTTGACACGACGCTGCTGAAAAGGGAGGGCGCCATAACCGCGCTCGAGGTGCGGGCGTCCGGGATTCCTTGGATCTTCTATCCGTTGATGGGACTTGGTAGGCAGCCTCTATGGTCGAGGATTTATGAAACGTTTGGAGAAGATTCTTACCTGGCAAGCAGGATGGGCGCCTCCTATATCGAGGGCGCTCAGGGAGACGACATAGGCGCTCCTGATAAAGTCGCAACCTGCCTGAAGCACTATGTCGGCTACGGTCTTCCGCTCGATGGGAAAGACAGAACCGAGGCATGGATCCCCTGGCGTATGATGGAACAGTATTATCTACCGCCGTTCAAGGCCGGCGTCGAGGCCGGAGCTCCGACGATAATGGGCAATTCGGCGGAGGTGAACGGCATCCCCGGTCACGCTAACTACCGCCTCCTTACCCAAGTCCTCCACAAACGCTGGCATTTCAAAGGCTTCGTGGTTTCCGATTGGGGTGATATCGAAAACCTGTACACGAAGTATCGCATCGTGTCCTCACCTGAAGAGGCTGTCAGGATCGCCGTCATGGCCGGCGTGGATATGAGCATGGTTCCCTCCGACTACAGCTTTTATAATTATCTTCTAGCGCTCGTCAAAGCCCACAAGGTGCCGATGTGGCGGATCAACCAGGCGGTGAGCAGGATATTGAGGGTTAAGTTTGAACTCGGACTTTTTAAGAATCCATTTCCTGACAAGGAACTCGCCGCGCGATTTGCTTCGCCATCTTCGGACAGCACTAACCTCGAAGCCGCCGAGGAATCGATAACGCTCGTAAAGAACGAGAACCATTTCCTCCCTCTTTCGAAGAACATCAAGGTGCTGGTCGCCGGTCCCAATGCCGATGATCTCTCTGCCATGAACGGCGGATGGACCATCACCTGGCAGGGGAATGCCGAAAACTTGTATCCGAAGAATAAACTAAACCCTCTTCAGGCAATCCAAGCCAAAATCGGCAAACAAAACGTCACTTACGTGCAGGGCTGCACTTATGATTCCCTGACAGACGCCGACTCGGCTGTAGCCGCCGCAAAGCATGCGGACGCGGTGATACTGTGCCTGGGCGAGCATACGTACGCGGAGACTCCGGGAAACATAAACAGCCTCGCGCTGCCATGGGCGCAGACAAAACTCGCAAAGATGCTAATGGCCACTGGAAAACCGGTCGTCCTCGTGATGCTTGAGGGAAGACCGAGAGTCATTAACCCTATCGTCGGAGGTTCAAAAGCGATTCTGGCGGCATTCCTTCCAGGCATGGACGGCGGCGAAGCTCTGGCGAATATTCTGTTCGGCGACGCGAATCCGAGCGGCAGGCTACCGATAACGTATCCGAGGTATGACGATGCGTTGTACCACTATGATCACGGCCGCGCTTCGGTCATGGGAGGGAACGTCTACGACCCCCAGTGGAATTTTGGCTATGGACTGAGCTACACAACGTTCAAGTACAGCGACCTAAGACTTTCGAAAGAGAAAATAAATGAGCGCGAGAATGAAGTCGTTACCGTGAAGGTCACCAACGCGGGAAGCATGGCTGGCAAGGACGCTGTACTTCTTTATATGGGCGAAAAGGTCAGGCAGGTGTCGCATCCGGTGAAGCAGCTGGCAGGATTCGGAAAAATATATCTTGAGCCTGGGCAATCGAAGGTAGTGTCGTTTACGATCGCTCCGGAGCAGCTCTCCTTCATTGGAATTTCAAACAAGAGAATAATACAACCGGGGAGCTTCAAGGTTTCGGTCGGCGACCTCTCCCGTGAGTTCGAGGTCGTAGGGCCGCGCGTCGGTTTCTTCGGTGGATTTTCGAGATGAACAACAAACAAACTGAAGTTGCACAAATAAGATCAGGAGTGATCGCGTCGTGAATAGAAACCTTCTCTTTGCCACAGTAGTGTCAGCATTAGGCAGTTTCCTCTTCGGCTTCGATACTGCCGTAATCTCCGGCACAACAAAGTTTATAACGCAGTATTTCAGCCTGACCGACGCGACCCTCGGAATAACGGTGTCCATGGCGCTTTGGGGAACGGTGGTCGGCTCAATCATCGTAGGAAAACCCGGCGACATATACGGCAGGCGCGCGATGCTTCTTCTTACCGGCGCGGCTTATTTTGTTTCGGCCATTGGGAGCGCTCTCGCGACGGGCTGGTACACGCTTTTGATATTCAGGTTCCTTGGCGGCGTCGCAATCGGCGCGGCTTCCGTAATGGCGCCGATGTACATAGCTGAGCTGGCGCCCGGCAGGCTTCGCGGAAGACTGGTAGCCGTATCTCAGTTCAATATAGTCGTCGGAATCCTCGTCGCGTTCTTTTCAAACTACCTGCTGGTCGGCATCGGAGCCGATAACTGGCGTTGGATGTTCGGAGTCATGGCCGTCCCCGCGGCGGCTTTCTTCGGGCTGCTTTTCGTGGTACCGGAGAGTCCACGCTGGCTTGTCAAAATGGGAAGAGAGAACGTCGCAAGAGATGTCCTGGAGAAGGTCGGCGCCGTAAATGTCAGTTCAGAGCTGGACGACATCGGGCGTTCTTTGAAATCCGAAGAAGGTTCAACCAAACTTTTCCAGAAGAAGTACAGCTTCGTGATCTGGTGCGCCGTTCTCCTCGCGTTTTTCGCGCAGATGTCCGGAATCAACGTCATCATGTATTACGCCCCGATGATATTTGAGAAGGCTGGCGCGAGCACAAGCAACGCGATGCTCCAGGCAATCGCCGTGGGGGTCACGAATCTTATCTTCACTATAATCGCCATGTTCCTGATCGACAAACTTGGGCGCAGGCCCCTTCTAATGATCGGCGCGGTTGGAATGTTCCTCTCGCTCGCGGGCGCGGCACTTCATTATTATGATGGCCGTCTCGTCAGCGACCTCGCGATGGTCGGTTGCGTTATTGGCTTCGTTGCCTTTTTTGCCTTCTCACAGGGCGCGGTCATATGGGTCTTCCTGTCCGAGATTTTCCCGAACAGGATCAGGTCGAAGGGACAGGCGCTCGGCTCGTTTGTCGACTGGATCGTCAACGCCGTTATCGGCCTCGCGTTTCCAATCGCGCTGACGAGCTTCGGAGGTGGAGATGTCTTCATGTTCTTCGCGGTGTTGATGATACCGTTCTTCTTCTTCGTGCTTAAGGTAATGCCCGAGACGAAGGGGAAATCGCTCGAGGAGCTGGAGAAGATCGTCGTTTTTGAGAAGTAAATAGTTCACGGCCGTCAGACGTGTTACCGGCGACGGTCCGCGCTAAAATAACCGTGGTACTTGATATATAAATCGATGACTGGAGGAATAATGTCTTTTAAAATTTCATTCAAGAGCATAGCGGCGGCCTTGCTTGCCTCGTTTTTCGTCAGCGCGGGCCTTTCCGCTCAGGTCAGGATTCTTCGTGTCGCTCCGCCGGCAACCGATCCGGCCATCGAAACGGTTCACGGTCCGAATATCGCGCTCTATGATCCGACTGTTCCATCAAGGCACCTCCTTTATCTCTTCATCACCGGCACGGGCGGCAGCGCGACCGGCAGCCAAAGGGATGACAGCATATTCGCAACGTGGGGATATCACGCCATCAGCCTCGACTATGAAGACAACGTTATCGCTGTCGCGTGCGCGCACAGCCTCGACAGCACAAGCTTCGGTCGTTACCGCGACGCTATCGTGACCGGAGCCCCCGTCAGCAAGAAGATAAAAGTAAATAAGGCAAACTCCATTCTGAATCGGTTTCAGAAACTCCTCGTTTATCTGGTTAAACACGATCCAAACGGCGACTGGGGACAGTTCGTTAAAGACGGCCAGCCCATATGGAGCAAGGTTATCGTTGCTGGCCATTCGCAGGGCGCCGGGCATGCACCTTACATCGCGAAACTCTTCAAGGTCAACAGGGTGATTATCTACTCGGGCCCTCAGGATTATATGGATAACCTTCACAGGCCGGCTCCTTGGCAGGCAATGAAGAGCGCCACTCCCCCGTCAAGGTTTTTCGCCTTCCTGGCGATGAAAGATCCGTTCAACGTTCATCACCAGATAGCCAACTGCATGGTGCTCATGCATCTCAGCAAACCGGATACGCTACACGTTCAACCCGGCGTTGCCATACGAGGCGATTATCATATACTGATAAACACTCTCCCCACCAAGTGGCCTCATGCCTCCACGCTCTTCCCTCAATTCAAGAACGTCTGGGCTTACATGCTTTCGGCGGCGGACTAAAAACCAATCGGGTGCCATCATGAGAGCTTTGACCGTTGATTTTCCGGGTAAAGGAAATGTGAAAAAGATCTCCGATAAAATCGGATTTCTTTTTTCGCTTGCAGTATTGTCATTACTAATCACTGCAGCTTTATCTACCGCGCAAGCTTCCGAACTCAGATCGTTCTCCATTTCCAACGGAGTCGCGACACTGACCGTGGCGGTTGACTCCGGGAGCATAGCGTACGACAGGCTCGCTCTCAGCCCGGCATGGGCGCGGAAGCACGATGGGAACCCATCAATGGTCGAGACCGACGGCAATTTTGCAATAGATGTTTTCTGGACGGGCTGGAGCGCCCCCGGCAAGGCTAACAACGCCGATAATGCCGTGACTTTCACGAAAAAAGACTTCGAGATGACCGGGAGTGAAACCGAAAACAATCCTGACGGCGGGAAGCAACTCAACCTGTTTTTCAAGGGAATCGATCTCCCGTTTCGTCTCGAAGTGAGTTACAAAATCGATTCCGCGGCGTTTTACGTCCACAGGAGGATCTCGATCAGAGATACCGTGAACGGACTTCAGTACTTGAGACGCATATGGGCGACCGACGCTGTCGTCACTCGTGGTTATGCGGTGGTGAAGAACGGCGGATTTGGACAGCCGATCGCGCTTACCGGCCGTCGAGGCGGCAGCTTCTGGGGACTCGAATATCCCGCCGGAGAAAATCATGTGATGGTTCACGGAAAAGAGATTCGAATAAAGTGCGGCGAGGTCTTCGGGAAGCGAATCGACAGCCATTGGACAGAGAGTCACTGGGCGGTCGAGGGTTTGGCGCCGAACAGGTACGTTAAGCTCTGGTTCATGAGATACGTGAAGAGAATCCGTGTGGCGCCCGCGGAGCCTTACACGCTTTACAATACCTGGTACGATCTTCGTTCGCCGCGTTATCCCGGCATTACTCCGGACCACGTCATGAACCAGACCAACATCCTGAGGATCATCGACGAGCTGCGAAAGAACATGATCGAGAAGCATTGGATCAGGCTCAACGCGTTCGTGCTCGATGACGGCTGGGACAAATACGAGAGCGATTGGAAATTGAGGAAGAGCACTTTTCCCAGCGGGCTCAAGCCTATCGTCGACGATCTCAAGAAAACAAACACCGTTCTCGGCCTCTGGCTCAGCCCGATAGGAGGGTACTCATTCAGCAACCTGCGCGTCGATTGGATGAGGGCGCATGGATTCGAGACGGTTGGCAACGAACTCTGCCTCGGAGGAAAACGTTACAGCCAGCTCTTTAAGAGAAGGGTCGTCGATTTCGCTAAGGACGACGGCGTCGCATATTACAAGTGGGACGGCATCCAGTTTTCATGCAGCCAGCCTGACCACGGCCACCCGGTGGGAATTTATTCGAGAGACGCGATCCTCGATACGCTTATCAACATCAGCCGTGCTGTCCGCAGGGTGAATCCACACGCTTATCTGAATATTACCTCCGGCACATGGCTCAGCCCGTGGTGGGTAAAATACGCGAACCAGATCTGGATGCAGGGAGGAGATTACGGTTACGCAGATGTCCCTTCAATAAGCCCACGCGACGCGGCGATGACTTACCGTGACCTTGTGCTATATGACGATTTCAAGACAAACGATTTTTGGTTTCCAATCGAGAACATGATGACTCACGGCATTATAAAAGGTACATTGGAACAACTCGGAGGAAAAGAAGAACCGCTCGACAGATTCACCAACGAGTCTGTCCTCTATTTCGCGCGAGGAGTCTCGATGTGGGAGCTCTATGTCTCGCCGGACATCCTGACGGAAGGTGAGTGGAACGCGATATCGAAGTCGATCCTCTGGGCCAGAAAGAATTTTCCGATATTGTCCAATACTGAGATGATCGGCGGAGATCCGGGCAAAAGAGAAGCATACGGTTACGTCCACTTCAAGGGGAACAGAGGCATAGTCGCCGCGCGGAATCCATGGATTGAGCCATCATCATTAAGAGTCAAGTTGGCTGCTTCGCAGGGATTTTCTCCGGACGCGAAATCTCTTGTCGTCGAACGGGTATATCCTGATCGCTGGATATCGCCGAGGCTGTATGCTTCCGGACAGAGTTTTGAAATACCGCTGGATGGTTACGAGACTGCCGTCTACGAAGTCTTTCCTCTGGATAGCGCTAAAACGCCTCTGATCGCAGACGTGCGATTCGAAAGAAAAGACTTCAAAGGCGGCACTTATACTCTCGATTTCTACGACGCCGGCCGAAACGTGAGACTCCTCAATCCAAGGACGCTGGATATGAAACTGAATCGAAGCGAATTGAGAAAGGAGCTTTCGGGGTTGAGACGATCCCCGAAGCCGGTTTCCGTCGCAAGAGTTTCAGATGCAAGAAAGGTCGGCAGCTCGCTTCTCGCTTTTGATTTGAACATCGATAAGTCGGTCAAAAGTCCGGCGCTCGACCTTCTTCTCGATCCTGTAAACGTGTCGTCCAAAAAAGCACTACCTGATGTTACGATATCGATAGACGGAAAAGTGGAGCCGGTTGCCCCACTGAAATCTGAATCGAAATCAAAGTGGTACGCCGTTCCTCTCGAACCGGGGAGACATAATATTGCTATTTGGCTGAAACAAACATCCGGCAGCTCGAATTGGAAGGGCGAAGCTTCTGTTTGGTTCGCCGGCCGGCAGATACATCGCAGCAAGTCTTTGACATTTGAGATTGCTAAGGCTATCGAGGCCAGGCCGATGCCTCCAAGAGAACTTCGGTCAAACGAAACTGAATGCAGCGTGAAAATACTTAGAAGCAATATCACCCTCAATTAAAATAGTTAAACACTCTTTCCGGGTATCGAAATTCCGGAAACACATTTGAACGATAATTTTGGAAAAGGACATATGGCGCGTCAAATTATACCATTTCGGAAGAACATTTTTTTGTTCATTGTACTCTCATCTATAGCGGCGTTACCACCCGCCTTCGCGGCGTCATCCGCGCCAGCGCCACCAACTGGAATGGTCAACCTCGTGCAGGGTATGCAGTACACCGTGACGCCGCTCGTGTCTACTGAGTATTCTTTCGCGAAGGCGGAAGCGAAGTATTATACTCCGGGCGCTCTGACAGATGGAATAATCGGCTCTTCGACGAGCTTCAGCGACGGAGTGTGGCAGGGATTCTATCATGGCGGAAATCGCTCGGTGGTAATTGACATGGGTCGCGTGAATACCGTACACCAGATGCAGGAACGTTTCATACATTATCCTTCTGCCGGAGTCTACTTCCCCAGGAAAGTGACTTACGCCTTGTCAATGAACGACACAAATTGGTCGGTCGTCGGCGCTATATACTCGCAGATACCGCTAACCACGCCTACGGTTGAAACTCAGACTTATGTCTTGTCGGGCCTGAATTACCAGGCGAGATACGTTAAGATGACATTTAGCGTGGATGTCTGGGTATTCGCGGATGAATTCCAGGTTTTCGGGAACACGGGAATAGCGGGCGGCGCGAGTGTCCCGCCAGTAACACCGCCAACGATCTATCCCGACGCCTATCTTGCGCCGGGCTCTTCAAAAGTCGGCGGGATTAGCAATATGGTGCTGATGTACAACGGCTACTATCCATCAAATCCGGCCGTTGGACAAAACACCGTCACTGAACTCACTCCGTATGTGGGTTATGAATCGACGTCAGGCACAATCAGTGACTTCATGTTCGACAGCTTCCTTTTCCTTCCGTTTGTTGCGGCGGGAGCTCCATCGGGTGGGATGTATTATTGCAGCACTGCGCATCCGACGGTTTTATCGGACTGGGAATATTATCTGGACAACACGTTCCAGAGTACTTACAATCTTGGAGCCCTGAATACCGCGACCGGCAACGTCAAAAAGATTCTGAACCGCCCTTCCTACACGACCAAGGTTGAGATCGCCATCCCTTATCCCACTCCTACCGCGACAAATTTTGGAGTCGTTAAAGGCAAATCCATGAACCTCTCACTCCTTTCGGACAGGGAAGAGGTTATAAAATGGTACATCGACACGGCGATCAGCAAATGGAATTCCGCCGGCTACTCAAATCTTGATCTTGTCGGATTCTATTGGTATGAAGAGGGGGCCGATTTCGAGGTTGATGACAGCGAAGCGGCGATGCTCCAGTATACCGGTAACTATATCAGGAGTCTCGGCAAAGTGTTTACGTGGATCCCGTCGTACCAGTCTTCGGGATTTGAGGACTGGGACTCTCTAGGATTCGACGGCGCCATCATGCAGCCGAATTATGTCTTCGACAATTTCCCCGAACAGGAGCTTGGGGAAGCGGCAGACGCGAGCAAGAAACTCGGTATGGGAGTCGAGATCGAAATTCATTGGGACGCGACCACTGATTCGACTTACAGAAACAAGTACTACGCGTATCTGAACTACGGTGTCTCTAAAGGTTACATGACGGGCGCCGTCCACGCGTATTACCAGAACGGCGGCCCGGGCACTTTTTATGACTGCTGTACAAGCACCAACCCTCAACTGCGCGCGATCTACGATCAGACTTACAAGTTCATCAAAGGGACATACACACCTTCCACGACTACCGGCATAGGAGAGGTACCGACGGGAGGGCCGACGGGATTCGAGCTCGGCGATAACTATCCCAACCCGTTCAATCCGTCGACAGTCATAGATGTCGGTCTCGCGAAGGGCGGGGTGATGAGCCTGAAGATTTATGACACGCTCGGCCAATTGGTTAAAGTTGTGGACGAAGGGTACCGCAGTCGCGGAGAGTACACTTACGATGTAAGCATGAATAATCTTGCCAGCGGCGTCTACTTCTACACGCTCCGCGAAGGCCCCGAATCCATGACGAGGAAAATGCTCCTCCTTAGATGATGATGCGGGATCAGGCGTGGGTCGCGTGCATCCTCCCGGCATGTGCTCTTCCCGCCGATCCACGGTTTTGCACGATATCGGGAGTATCGATGACAATAATGTCCTGGAGAAATAGATAGCATTATGAGATACGTTAGGATTCTTGCAACCGTTGCCGTATTCGTATCCCTCATGAACGTCGCGGGCTACGCTGAGATAAACACAAGGAAGCTTACCCTGATGCCGTGGCCGGCGAAGATTGAAATGACCGGCGGCCGCTACAGGTTGAATCAGAGTTTTACTGTCGAGGTGACAGGGAAGCCGACCGGCCGCCTCTTTCGCGCGGCGAGCAGAATGCTCAGAAGGCTCTCTCAGAGAACGGGACTCTTTTTCTCGCAGGGCTACCTATCTCCTGATTCGTCTGTCGAGAATCCCTGTATGGTCATACAAGCCGATCGTCGCGGCAGGCTAAGATTGTACATGGACGAGTCTTATCGACTGGACGTGACTCCGTCGCGTGTGCTCCTGAAAGCTAATACGGACATCGGGGCGCTAAGGGGAATACAGACGGTTCTTCAGCTTCTTGAGGCGGATAGTTCAGGATACTATTTCCCATGCGTAAGGATCGAAGACCATCCGAGATTTCCCTGGCGAGGGTTGATGATCGACGCGGCGAGACATTTCATGCCTGTCAACGTCATCGAGAGAAATATACGTGGGATGGCGGCGGTGAAACTCAACGTTCTACACTGGCACCTTAGCGACAACCAGGGATTCAGGGCGGAGTCAAAGACGTTCCCGAAGCTGACCGGCATGGGCTCGGACGGTCACTTTTATACTCAGCAGGAGATCAAGGCCGTTATCAAATATGCCGCGGACAGAGGGATTCGCGTCGTACCCGAATTCGATGTGCCTGCTCACTCGACATCGTGGTTCGTCGGCTACCCTCAGTACGCCAGCGCGCCGGGTCCTTACTCCATCGAGAGGAAGTGGGGGATATTCGACCCGGTATTTAATCCGACGATCAACAAGACTTACGTGTTCCTCGGAAAATTCTTCAAGGAAATGGCGGGACTCTTTCCCGACAAGTACATGGATGTCGGCGGTGATGAGAATAACGGCAAGGATTGGAACGCGAATCCGAAAATACAGGCGTTCATGAAGGCGCACAAGATTCCGAGCGATGCCGCGCTCCAAACTTATTTCGAGAATCGGCTTGTTCCGCTGATCATGAAGGACCACAAAGATGTAATGGGCTGGGAAGAGATACTTAATCCGCGTTTGCCAAAGTCTGCCATCGTGCAGTCATGGCGCGGCAACGCAAGCCTTGAGAATGCCGTTAAGAAGGGGTACCGCGTGATCTTGTCCAAGGGTTGGTACCTCGATCATTATTTCACCGCAAGTCAGTATTACCTTGTCGATCCCGTGCCGGATAGCGGACTTACTCTCCAGCAAAAAAAGTTGATCATCGGCGGCGAAGCATGCATGTGGTCGGAATATGTCAGCCCTGAGAACATCGATTCCAGGATCTGGCCGAGGGCCGCGGCGATTGCCGAAAGACTCTGGTCGCCTCGCGATATTAGAAATGTGAGGGACATGTACCGGCGTCTCGATGCCGTTTCGCTCGAACTCGACAGGCTTGGCCTTACGCAGTTAAAGAACCAGGGAACTATGCTGAGGAACCTGGCTAATGGATACCGTGTCGCCCCTTTGAGAACGCTCGTAGACATTGTTGCGCCGTATGACATCTACGCGCGCGTGAAGGCGAAGCCTTATTCGGCGTTCGCGCCCCTTACGAGAGTAGTTGACACGGCGGTGCCTGATCCGATGACCGCACGAGATTTTTCATTCATGGTAGATGATATCGTGTCAGGGAATAACCCGATGGAAGACACGGTCGCAATGGTGGAGCACATGCTGGTCAGGTGGAAAGAAAACGACGCGAATCTGGAGAAAATAATAGACAGATCTCCTATACTAAGAGAGGTTCAACCCATTTCCAGGCATCTTTCTGCGGTCGCGTCAATTGGCCTCGATGCGCTGAACTACATCAGGCATAATACGAAAGCGGGCCAGGGCTGGGTGAAGGCGAGTCTGTCAACGATAAGTACGGATGCCGCGCCGTGCGCTGAAGTCAAGTTGATGGTTATCGCTCCGATCGAGAGCCTGGTCAAATATGCCGGCGAAAAGTGAAGCGCATTGATGCTTGGTAAGATCTGAGCCGCCTACGGCCGCACAAGAGGTCACGCGCCGCAGGATTTTGATTTTTGATTTCTTGCTATTATTGAACTTAAAACAAAGGAGTTGTTGTGGAATCAGAAAACACGGGATCGGCAGCGAAAGGATATTTCGTGTCGATCAGCATAATCGGGCTTCTGTTTTTCATATTTGGTTTTGTGACATGGCTTAACGGCTCTTTGATACCGTTTTTGAAAATAGCCTGCGAGCTAAACTCGGCGGAAGCTTACCTTGTGTCATTGGCGTTCTACATCTCTTACACGGTGATGGCACTTCCGATGTCGGCGGTACTCGTAAAGACGGGGTACAAGAACGGCATGGTGCTCGGACTTCTAGGGATGGCGGTTGGCTCGCTGATATTCATTCCCGCGGCGCATACGAGAATTTATCCCATCTTCCTCTTCGGACTCTTCGTTATGGGCGCGGGTCTGACGATACTTCAGACGGCATCGAACCCGTACGTGGTAGTGATCGGTCCGAGAAAGACTGCGGCCGTGAGGATCGGCCTAATGGGGGTCGCGAACAAGGCGGCCGGAATATTCAGCCCGTTAGTCTTCACGGCGCTGATGTTGGGCGGAATAGCGGCGTACAGCGACGCGAACCTTAACGCTATGACGGCCGCGCAGAAAGCGGTCGCGCTTAACCATCTGGCGGACAGGCTGGTTGTTCCTTACCTCGTGATGGCTATAGTGCTGGTGTTCCTGGCGGCGATGATAAAGTTCTCCCCGTTGCCCGAGATAAACGACGAGGAAGACGAGGGGGGCGTCGAAGTGAGCAAAGAGAAGACAAGCATATTTCAGTTCCCGCAGCTTATCCTCGGGGCTATCGCGCTGTTCTTCTATGTCGGTGTTGAGGTTATGGCAGGTGATACAATAGGCATGTACGGAAGATCAATTGGCATACCATTCTTCGGAAAACTGACATCTTACACCATGTCGTTTATGGTCCTGGGATACCTCGTCGGCATCGTGGCTATACCAAGATTTATAAAGCAGGAGACCGCGCTCATCATATCTGCTGTAATGGGTTTTGTATTTGCGCTCTGCGTAATGACGATGTCGACGGTGAATACCGGCATCTCGGCGGCTCTCCTTGGCTGGCTCGGCGTAACGCCGATACCTAACTCAGTCCTGTTCGTGGCCCTCCTCGGCTTTGCGAACGCCATGGTCTGGCCGACCATCTGGCCGTTGGCCCTGCAGGGTCTCGGAAAATTCACGAAGATTGGATCGGCGATACTCATAATGGCAATCGCCGGCGGAGCCACTATCCCACCGCTGTACGGCGTGTTGTCAGATACGCATTCGCCGCAGCTTTCGTACTGGATACTCCTTCCGTGTTACTTCATCATAACTCTTTATGCGGTGAAGGGACACAAGGTAAGATCGTGGAAGTCGGAACCCGCTGTGGGCAAATAGCTACGCGAGGATTTAAAGGTCTGCGCGGACAGCAAAAATGACGGTAAACGTCCGCGCATGCCTGTAAAATTTATGAGAGCCTGTATTTAAAACGCGAAGAGTTTCACTCATCAGTTCAGCAAAGATCAAACATCACTTGGAGGATTATCAGGAATATAGATTATGAAAACGAAGTCTAGAGTAGAAGAGAAGGCTCTTGGTAGGTCAGGCCAGGAGCTGATGTATTGGCCGACGGAGAAGGCGGCGGTGATAACGGTAGAGAACTTTCCAATGCTGGGCAAGCTGACGGCGCTGCGGTTTGTGGAGTGGGTTCAGAATAATCCGGGGGGAGTGGTGTCGCTTCCGACGGGTAA
>JAJYRM010000191.1 GCA_021794075.1 Bacteroidota bacterium
TCCCCCGTGATGCGTCCACGGGGTCCGTTTCTTATTTCTGCCCTGCTATTTATCTATCCCAAATGGAGCGGGGAGAGAGCCTTCAGTTTCCCGTAGGGACAGGAAAGAAAGGCTGTGTCATTCCTACACGTCTTGTATACAATCTTCGAGTTAAGATAGTATACATATCTTAACCGGCAAGTCCCTTGACATTAATTCCAGGTTAATAATTCCGGAGAGGACAAGATCCTCAAATATCGTGAGCTCACGATAGCAGAGGCTGAAGCTACATTCAAAGACTCAAGAGTCGTTGGGTGACGGATAGGATCCGGGAAAGGTTGAGGCACAAATCCAATTCTTTTGGAAAAGCTGCATTTCCTCCCCCCGACATGAATATTCCTTTTAACGCAAAAATAATTTGCGTAATGCGTACACATAAATTAGTATGCGAAGGATAATTTCTATCACTAGGCGGGATGGACTTACGATATCCCCAAGAGCAGGAGGCAAGAGCAGCACCCGATGGCCGATTCAATTTATACTTCATTAGATACCGCGGAAGTCAAGAGCATACATTACAGGATTACAGCGCTTTCCGCCGTTGGGGTCTTCCTCGACGGTTTTGACATCTCTATCATCGGAGTTGCCCTGACCATCATTACGGCGCTCCCTTCATTCAGCTTCGCCAGTACGCCGCTCGGGAAAGGGCTAATGGCCGCCTCAACGACCATCGGCATGCTTGTCGGAGCGATCGTCTTTGGTTACATCACCGACAGACGGGGACGGAAATTCATGTATCTCTGGGATATGATAATCTTCGTCGTCTTCACCGCGGCGATCGCTCTAGCTTACGATTACTGGTCACTTCTGATTTTCAGGATCATCCTTGGATTGGCAATAGGAGCGGACTACAGTATAAGCACGACAATAATCTCAGAGTTTTCTCCAAAGCAATCACGAGGCAAACTCCTCGCGGTGAACGTATCGGCGTGGTGGGTCGGCTCCGCCATCGCTTTCATATTCGGTTACCTTCTTCTTCCGCTCGGAGTGAATTCCTGGAGGTGGATGTTCGCGATCGGAATAATACCCGCGGTTGCCGTGCTCATCTTAAGAAGATCTGTCCCCGAATCGCCAAGATGGCTCGCAAACGCGGGCCGCGCCGAGGAAGCAGAGTCGATACTGAAGGAAATAACCGGCGCGGATAGCCATGTTGAAAACACGACGGCCGGAAAAGTCGCGTTCTCAACCTTGTTCGAGAAACGTTTCATAAGGTCGACACTATTCGTCGGGCTTTTCTGGTTCGCGTATGATGTCGCCTTTTACGGGATCGGCCTCTTCACGCCGACAATCCTCGCCATCTTCGGGCTCAGCCACAGCAACGCCATTCTCGGTTCGGCAGTATTCGCATCCGTTGCTGTGATAGGAAGCTTTCTCTGCATCGCGACTGTCGACAGCTGGGGTAGGAAGGCGGTTACGATACTCGGTTTTGCAGGTATGAGCGTATCGCTCCTTGTCCTTTCGATTGTCGCCATAGAAGTGCCGAAAGAGGCATTCACGTCTGCTGGTCTGGCTCTACTTATAGCCTCGATGTACATACTCTTCCAACTCACGCAGACTTGGGGCCCGGGCGGGACAGACTTCATCTTTCCGCAGGAGCTCTTCCCAACATCGATACGCGCGACTGGACAGGGGTGGGGGACATCGGTGAGCAGGATAGGCGCCATACTCGGGCTCGTGGGGTTTCCGCAAATAGTCGCATACGCCGGCCTCGGTTACGGACTTCTCTTCTTCTTCGCGTTCGCCGTCGTAGGTCTCCTCGCCACAATTTTTCTAGGTACAGAAACGAAAGGGCGAACTCTCGAGGAGATAACCGGAGAGTAGTTTAATTTTAGATCACAATTAATCGGAAAAATGATATGAACATAAAGTTTCTCGGCAAGTGGAGTTCGAATCTGATACGCGGCGAGCGAAACGTTTCGTTCGTTCTCGACGATAAGTATATTTTCGACTTCGGGCCTCACTCTCTGGAGGCTCTCCTTGAGATAAAGCTCGACCCGAACAAAATTCAGAGTGTGTTCATCACCCACATGCACCTCGATCATTATGCCGGGGTGGCCGAGCTACTCTGGTACAGATCCATTTACCGGGCAAAGAACCGGCTGACAATCGTCGGCCCGAAAGGGATCAGAAAGAACACTCACAGACTGACGAGACTTCTCCACACGCCTCCGCAATGGTTCTCTGAGCAGATCGATGTGAATACCGACTACATCGAAGATCAAGACTCTGAGTTTGTCAAAGTCTTCCACTCCAGCCATACGATACCGTGCACATCATATAGAATTGAATACCGAGGACGAACAATTTTCTACAGCGGCGATACCGGTTATTCTGAAAAGGTCGTGGAGGGGGCTAAAGGAGCGGACTACTTGATTCACGAGCTGACATATGCGGACAAAGACAGAACATCTGCCGACCTTTGGGGACATTCTACATGGAGCGACGCGATCAGAGTATTTGACGAGAGCGGAGCGAAGAAACTGGTCCCTGTGCATTTGACCAAGACTTCCAGCGCGCTGGTAAGAAAAAATGCGGGAAAACTAAAAGGGCTTATATATCCTCCCGATACTCTGAAACTCTAAGGAGAATGATTTCATTCGCCTTAATCATAACCTTCCACGCACGGCGAATTATTGACCTTCGACAGCTGAAAGGCAACCAGAAGCCGCTTTCCAAATTATATCCGGCAGGCACTATTCTAAGCTGGGTCGTTCGGAAGTTATTCCCCCCGAAACTTTATATCTCCCTCTTTCATCGTCAACGCTACTTTGAAAGTTTCATCAAGCACCACAATATCAGCTTTCTTCCCCGCTTCCAGACTTCCGGTCTGCTCAGCGATACCGATGGATCGCGCGGCAGTCGTCGACGCCATTCGTGAAAGGGCCGGAAGGTCAATCCCTTTGAATCCAGCCACAAGCGCCACCCCGTTTTCAAATGGGAGCGTACTCCCGGCAAGCGTTCCGTCAGACATTCTCGAAACGCCATCGACGACTCGAACTGTATTACCGGCAGAGTCATATTCTCCGTCGGGGAGACCGGCGGCGCGCATGGAGTCAGTGATTAGCATTATGTGATCGGGAGATTTTATTCTTACCGCGAGTCGGATGATATCCGGGTTTACATGTATCCCGTCCGCGATGATCTGCGCGTCGAGCGAGTCCGAAAGAAGCGCCTCCGACAGTATGCCTGTTTTCCTGTGATGCAGGCCCGGCATCGCGTTGAAGAGGTGTGTGACCTGGCTCGCGCCCAGGCTTATCGCATCCGACGTCGTCGGCGCATCTGCGTTTGAATGACCGAGCGCGATTTCGACGCCGGCTTTCCGCGCTTCCGAAATTATCTCCGGGATGCCCTTCAACTCAGGAGCAACGGTCATGAGTCTTATAAACCCTTCGCCAGCTTCCAGCACTTTTCGGAATTCTTTGGGATCAGGCGCTTCGATATATTCCTTTTTGTTCCCGCCGCTCATGGTCCTATTTATATACGGCCCCTCGAGGTGGATCCCAACTATGTTGGAATCATCTCTGTGCCGCTTCAGATATGTCGCCAACTTTCGGACGGCAAGGAACAAGAGTTCATGAGAAAGCGGAACCAGAGTGGCGAGTACGGAAGTTACACCGTGGCGGTAATAGTAGGCGGAAAGGGCGTCATATGCTTTTTCATCTTCATCTTTGAAATCAAATCCGGCGCCTCCATGCGTGTGAACATCTATAAAACCGGGAAACACAAACTTCCCACGGCAGTCAATCACGGTTGCGGCTTTGTCCGGTTTCGAACCTTCTTCGGATGTAACCATTTTTATAATTCCATCATCGATGACGACATCCGATGACTTCAACATTTTCTGAGGAGTGACAACGCCTCCTCCGGTAAGTAGAATATTTTCATTCTTCATGTCGCTTCGATTATAAGTCCCCCTCCCCTTAGAGTCAAATCCCTAAGGCAACCTACGATGAGTTAAATCTTCTGCGAATATCCGTTTATGCAGAAACCCGGTCTGCCACATACTCCGTGCAACTTATCGCCCCCTTCAGGGGCACTCACCACCGTCCGCTCCACTTCCCCGCACCAGCTTCTGTGAGGTTCTGATTCTCTTCGAGGTCAAATGTTATGGCATCCCGCCCTTCCTGCAAAAGTTCGCGAGCAAATGAAATCGTCCTGCTGTTGGGAGAAGCGTGGATAAAAAATATCTTGTCCGCGGCCGCGGCGACAAACCGGTTTCTTAATTCGGCAACCGACTTTGTAGGACGCCGCTGTTTCGCGTCGAAAGGCGACACGATTAGCATTCTTCCTTCCTCAACGCCCTTCGCCCACTCCGGAGGAAGCCTCATCCCTTGTACGCCGCGAGCGGGACACATCACGACAGCCTGCTCCCCTTTCAAAAGCACTTCGAGACACATCTTCTCAACCGGCGTTTGAAAGCCACAAATAACCGGTATCCCTTTTGCGCGCAGGTCTTCGGCAAGTTCATGACTCTTCCGGATGATTTTACCCGGACATTTCCTTGAACAGAAAAGCGCGAATAGGTCCCCTTTTAAAAGCGCGACATCGCCGATAGCCCAGATTGACGGGAATTTATCAAGGTTCCAGGTATCTGCAAAGTTAATGAACAGCTGCGGCTCCCTGGAGGAGCGGATTTCGATGACTTTCATATTCACATACCCTCGCCCGTTAATGATTGTCACGTCGGGAACCGGCAAGCGCCAGGTGGTTGCCGGTGGCACGACTCACTTCCATTCTTCGGATCGCCCTGCATCTGAAGATTACAAATTGAAAAGAGTTAATGCAAACTTACTTCATGAGTATCATCTTGCCGGTTAAAACTCTTCCCTCATATTCCAACCTGTCGAAATAAACGCCGCTCGCGAGACTCGTTCCATCAAATTGCACTTTGTGTATCCCCGCATTCTTAATCCCACTTACCAGCGTTTCAACATTCCTCCCCAGGACATCGTAGACACGCAGCGACACAAATCCCCTTCGAGGAATCGAGTAGCCTACCACCGTAGTCGGGTTGAAAGGATTGGGAAAGTTATTCAACAATTTAAAAGTTAGTGGATTGTTAACCTGAGCAATCGCCGTGACCACCGAATCCGTGAGCATGATTGGATATGATTGCATTACCGTGGAATCCTTCATTGTTATGCTCAACCGGTAGTAATATGTCGTCCCCAGCGACACATTGTCGTCGGTGAAAGTTGAATCAGTCGGCGCGACCCTCCTGTAATCGACAAAACCAGCGGTTGCTATTCCATGCTGAGGCTGACCGCCGGCCGCGCGCTGAACAGTGATACTGTCGCTCTCCGTGCCCCTGTTGACCCACTGCAAGAGAATCGATCCATCCGGATTCTCGGAAATACTCAGATCGGTCGGCGACTGTGGGTATGTATGGATGATTATGTCCTTAATCTCGTTGAAGTTTCCCGTTCTTCTGTTGAATATCGTGAAGCTCCCTCCGTCGTCCCACGCGAACGGTGCCACACCTTGCTGCTCAGCCTGATCAACAACGGTTCCGTATGCAAACATCCGAGGGTTATACGCGCAGGTGTTTTTGAAACCGTACT
>JAJYRM010000049.1 GCA_021794075.1 Bacteroidota bacterium
TCCGATCACGGCCCCGAACCTTTGTATCCCGGCGTAGCCTGATCTCGTCAGGTTGAAGAGCCGTCGGTTGGGGAACGAGCGGTTGTAGCCGTCAAAGAGAGTCTTTGCCCAGAGAAAGTCGTACACGTTATGAATCTCGAGGTCGGGGCCATCATGGAACATCATCTGGGGATAATCCCGCTCCGGCTCTGCGAGATCGGTCCATATACCCGATACTCCTGTCTCAAAAATGTGCCGATAGTGTTTCCACCACCACCTGCGCGCCGCGGGATTGGTGATGTCAACAAGGCCGGCGTCGCAGCCGCATGCCCAGTAATGGTCGAGAAGGTAACTCGCCCCTGCCGAATCTTTGGCGAAATATCCGTTTCGTTCGGCAATCTCAAAGTTCTTCGAATGCCGGACAACATACGGCTCGGTTATGACAATGGTCTTAAACCCGCGGGAGAGAAAACTCGATGTGACCTCCCTGGGGTCCGGCCATGCAGCGGTGTTCCATGACAGGTCTCCCATATTCCTGAACCAGTATAGATCCAGCACGATAGCGTCGCATGGGATGTTGTCTTTCCGCATCCTGTTGATCATCTGGGACGCCTGGGCCGAATCTCTGTAGCCGAACTTCGACTGGATGTAACCATATGCCCACTTGGGGAGGAGCGGAGCTCTTCCCGTAAGCCAGGTATAATCGTGAAGCAAGCCCGCAAACGTGGAGTCGTAGATGAAGTAGTACGACAGCTTGCCACCGTATGCGCTGTAGCTGAGTATACTTGGATTGGCATGACCGATATCGAAATGCCCCTTGTATGTGTCATCGAAATAAATGCCGTAGTGATTTGACGATACGATGAAAGGGATATTAACATTCATTGTCGGCGGCATGCCTCCGTTCGGGTAACCACCATGCTGTTCGTTGAAGCTGTCGAACTCCAGGCCGCGAAGGTCCAGGCTGATTCCGCGCTCACCGGTTCCATAAAAATGTTCATTGCTGGCGATGGAAAATCTCGCCTCCGTGGTAGCATTCGACGAAGAAATGCCGCCCGATAGCGGTTCGCCGGTCAAGAGTCTTCCGGACTTGTCGTAGTACGAAATCCGGAGCGGGTACTTCCGGCAAGTAATACGGAGCAGCGATGTCGTAATCGATAGTGAAGAATCGCCATTGATTATTGTATAATGGACGCGCTGATCCGGCTTGCGTATCACAATTTGAAAATTATTTTCAGTGGACGATGGGGCCGGATTGCATTCGACGCATACAAGATTTGGCTTGTAGAGAATGAATCGGAGAGATGTCTTGCCAGCTTTGACTGTAATTGTGTTCCCCTCTGCCGAAAATGAACTGAAGTTGCCGATATACGACTGCGCCCACACGGCGCCCGATATGAAGAGGAGAGCCGCGGCGAGGACAATCTTGCGTCCCAGGTGATTTAATTTGTTAGAATGCATTTAGACCCTTTACCGTTAGAGTTTCACAACTGCATTTGATTTTCAAGTTCCGTGCCCGCAGATATCTTTGAAATCACTTGATTGCCGCAGGAATTTGGGCGTTTCGGATCGTATTCAGATTTAGTGCTGTGCGGTCAACGTGCGCCTTTGATAAGAGTAGTTATCAAAACGAGAAGTGCTCGCGTTTGTAACTTAAGGTTAACCGGCTTGACAATCATTAGAGTTCCTTGTTAATTTGGCCAGTCACACGCCTTTCGAGTTAGAGAAGTACAAAAGGATTTGGTCTTGCTAATTGTTTTTCAGCGTCAAGAACGAGCGGCTCCCGCCCGAGATTCTATTCCTCATATTCTCAACGCCGTGAAGCCCGTTGCCGAATTTACGGGGGAAGGCCGCGCCCGTATAGGATGTTGATACAACTACCCAGCTTGTTCACCCCATCTTGCAAGAGACTCCTTGCATTTCCAAGCGGGCATTTCATTGGCTGTTCTGTGGCCGGCGGGTCACTTAACAAACCGGAAGGAGCCGATGCTCGCAATTATTAAGAGGATCTTAAAGTCCACCCACACCCTCATCATCGTGTTCAGCGCTATCCTGGTCGCTTTGCTCTTCTACGCTTTCCCGCCTCTTTGGGAACTTGGGGCCAACAGCGGGAAAGGGGTAACGATTAGTCTCGCTGACGATATAAGTCCCGCCTACAGAGAAGTCATCAACGACTTCAATAAGGAGTACGAGGGGAGGATTCATGTGGAGACGATCAACATACCCTTTTCAAAGTTCAGCACAAACCAGAGAAAGGAATTATTCGACCGCTTCTTCAGGACGAAGAGCAGCCAGGTAGACGTCTTCTCGGTAGACGAGATCTGGACGGCAAAATTTGCCAAATGGTGCGATCCGCTCGATGCGTATTTCCCAAAGAGTCTGAAGTCGAAAATTCTACCATCTGCTTTGAAATCATGTTACTACGACAGCACGCTCGTCGCCATCCCGCTGTTTGTCGATGTTGGATTGATGTATTACCGGAAAGATTTAATAGAGAAGCTTCCGAACGCGCCCGTGATCGAAAACGAGTTGAGCCATTCAATAACCTGGAGCGAGTTTGAGAAGCTGGGGATGGAATTCAAGTCGCGCCCGAATCCGTTCTATATTTTTCAAGCGGACAATTACGAGGGGCTGATGTGCAGCCTCGACGAGATGATGGCCGGGCTCGGATATCCGCTTTACGCGCGAGGAAGTTTTCAACTGCAGTCGCGGGGCGCCGAAGAGGCTGTTCGTAAGATGGTCAACCTCGTACAGAAATATCATCTATCGCCGCCCGCTGTGACCGATCTCAGGGAGACATCCAGCCTGAACTATTGCCTGAAACACAACGGCATATTCCTGAGAGGGTGGCCGGATATCGACGAAACGCTTCGCGATGCCGCTGCCAGGAAAGGTCACGGCGAGAAATGGGCGATGGCCCCGGTGCCGCATTTCTCGGGACATCCCGCTGTGTCGATCCTCGGCGGATGGGACCTGATGATATCGAAGTACTCGCTGCACAAGGAGGCGGCGCTTACATTCATAAAATTCCTGATTCGTAAGAGAATCCAGGAAATCATGTTCGAGCAGGGGGGATATTTGCCGTCAAACGCGAACGTTTATGCGGACAAGAATTTCGTTAGAAAGAACCCTGATCTGAAATTTTATATCGGGCTGCTGAATTCAGGCGTCCATCGTCCCTCGCTCGCGGATTACACTCGATTTTCAGATATGATCTCGTATTACGTCAAACTAGCTATCAGCGGGAAGTTGAGCGCGAGCGCCGCACTAGCTGATGCGGCTCAGTCGATCAAAACATATGACATTTACAGGTGATAGCGGTTCAATGCTCCGCCTTTCGCCGGCTCATGACTTTTGGACAACGATCATAACAGAAGAGAATCTGAACTTGTGCCACATGATGAAGCCCGCTAAACACGACAGCCTATCGTTGATCTGGCGCTCGCCGGTGGGGGGTGGGATGGAAGCCGATACCGGAGCGTGTCTTGTTTCGTTTCCCGGTGGCTCTTTCCTGCCAGGCAGGACGTCAATTCTTGGGATCCATGAATGAAACTTATTGACAGGCTGGAAAAATACAGGTTTGAACTCAGGCATTTCACGATTCTCTTCGTGGTTTTGCTTGCCTTCCAGGGAGCCCTGTCGTTTATCCATAACGCGAGTCTCCGTACCTTCATGGTGAAGACGCAGAACTGGTACCAGAGAAACTCCGCTGAGAAGCTCGCTAACGTGACGACCACTTCGCTTGAGCTTCTTACTGAAGCCGTCAACCTGCGTGCCCCGATGTCGCCGTCACAAAGGCTTCGCGTCACGGACGCTTTGAACATCGTTCTCAGCCAGGAACTTCTTGCAAAGAACGCTAAAGATATCTGCATACTCGTATCCCGGAAGAACAAGATTTGCGCCATCGATGAGGGGGGCGCTCTCCTGAATTACTTGTTGAATCCCGCTCTTCCGATTCCTCCTTCCTCTACCTCGCACGAGGAGGCAATCCGACTTTATTCAAGGATCATGCACGAGCTGAAGTCCAGGGAAGAAATCGTTACGATACTTCAGGGAAGACAGACTTTCAATGTGTTCGTCCCGTTTTCCCCGCACGGAGAATTCGAAGGGGCGGTCTATATGAAGGACACGCCTAACTTTAGTTTCATCACGGGCTCCATTGTATCGAGTTATAACGAGACTTCGATCATCTATACTTCGCTGATACTTCTCGGACTTCTCGCGATGTACTACGTTTCGGCGTACACAATCAGGGAGAGGGACAAGGCGCAGAAACTCTTCTTTGAAGAAAGGGAAAGCCTGGTCAAGGAGCGGACCACCCACGAAAGGGAATTCCTTTTCACAAAGAGGATATACCACACGCATCACAAGGCTGAGAAGGTGATGGCGTTTATCAAAGAAGACCTAAAACTTCTTACCGCCGACAACATTGATGAGGTGAAGTACCGGATATCGAAGTATTCGAATTTTATCTCCCGCGTGATATACGATATGAAATGGTTCGATCCGCCGATCCAGATCTTTCGCGGATCGAATTTCAACACGGACATCAACGCGGTCATAGATTTCATCGTGAAGAACATGTTTCTCCGCGTCGCGATTCCATCCAACAAGACGAAATTCGTCACGGAATTTTGTCAGGACCTCCCAAAGGTACACGTGAACGAGTTTGTGGTGTGGGAGATCGTGGAGCCTCTGATACAGAACAGTATAGACCACGGAGGAGAGGGACCGATCACGATCACGATAAAGACAGAGTATGACCCGGCCGAAAAATTATCGAGGATCATCGTTTCGGACAACGGGAAGGGTATCGCCGAGCAGCTCCTTCAAAAGAACGAGAAGGGGATACAAGAGCTGTTCGCGGAGAACGTATCGACTAAGGAATCGGCTGATCGCCATACCGGATATGGATGCTACATCGCGTACGACCTCGTGACCGCGAAGTGCGGTTGGAGCATTTACGCCGAAAATATTCCGGAAGGCGGATGCAGGTTCGTCATAACCATTAAAAACTAAAACTTCATTTGTGATGCTGACTAGAAAAGCGGTTAGGGTACTTCTGATTGAGGACGAGCAATTCGATGTGGAGCGTGTAAAGAACACGCTCGCCCCGTTCAGGGAAGAGATACAGATAGTCGACGTGGTCTCGGACGGCGCGTCGGCCATCGAACTGCTCCATTCTTCACCGGATTTTTGCGATGTGATAATCATGGACTACCAGATCGCGGGTGGCCTGATGGGCGACGCGCTCATTTCCAGGCTAAGGGAGGGCGCGCTCCCTCCGCAGATCATCGTGGTGACAAAGATGAGTCTCAGCGCGTCGGACTTTTCGTTTGCCGCGAACCTTATCAAAGCGGGCGCTTTCTGGTACTGCACGAAGTATCCTATAGATATCGAGGAACATATTTACCAGCCGACGGATTTCGTCCTCGGAATCCTGAACGCGTTCGAAAAGCGAGAGCTGGAAAGGGGGAAACTGAAATCCGATAGCAAACTCCTGAAGAACGTGGCGGAGAGGCTTAAGGACAAGCAGATCGTTGGAGCTTCACCGGCGATTGTCAATATGGCCAATGACATCATCAAGTACGCTCGTACCAACGCCAATGTTCTGATCAGCGGAGAGTCGGGAACGGGCAAAGAACTCGTCGCCGCAAACATACACTACAATAGCGACCGCAAGTTTGAGAATTTTGTCCCGATTAACTGCGGAAGCATACCGGCGGATCTCCTCGAAAGCGAGCTGTTCGGATACCAGAAAGGGGCGTTCACCGGAGCGAACTCCGACAAGCCCGGCCTTTTCGAGCTTGCCGATCATGGTACTATATTCCTGGACGAAGTCGCCGAGCTCCCGCTGCCCTCACAGGTGAAGTTGCTCAGGGTGATACAGGACGGCGAGCTGGAAAAAATTGGAAGGACGCAGGTCACTAAGGTGGACGTTAGGGTCATCGCGGCTACCAACAAGGAGCTGAAAGCGGAAGTCAAGGAGAAGAGATTCAGGGAGGATCTTTATTACAGACTCAATGTCGTGCCGATAAGGATTCCGCCGTTGAGGGAGAGGAAAGACGACATCCCGATCTTGCTTGAGCATTTTTTGAGCTTATTCGCCGACGAGATGAATAGGGCGAAACCGGAGGTAACCGCGGAGGGGATTAAGGAACTCGTCGATTACGATTGGCCGGGCAACGTCCGTGAGCTCCAGAATTTCGTGCAGCGAATTCTCGTGAACGACTTTTCAGTTGTGACGGCGGCAAGCGTTCACGCCTCCATCGGGCTAACGCAGGAAGGGAATGAAGACTGTCAAATGAAACCTGAGAACTTTTTTGCTGATGGGAATATCAGGCCTCTTCGGGAGGCTCAGGAAGCTTTCATGCGAGAGTATGTTTTATTTGTCCGGAAACAATCGACTTCAGATGCCGATGCCGCGCGCAAGCTCGGACTCCTGCCTTCCAACTATTCCAGGATGCTCCGTACCTTGAAAATAAAGTAACTTACTGATCACCCGCAATTTGCAGCGTCTTCTCCTCTCCGTTTGCATCGTCCATTTGTATCTCCATTCTAAGTTATCATAATTGATAAGTCTTATCCCCCTTTGTTGTCAATCTGACAAGCTGAACTTATTGGTTGACTGAAACCAGTCGTTCTTTTCCGAATTTAGTGGCTTCCATGCGTTTAATTGACGGCACAATCATTGACCCCCTACCTTCGAACAATGGGCCACGAATTTATTTTTCAGATCGACAGAATCGCCGTCGTAGTATATTTCTTCAGTATACTTGTCATTGGTCTGTCCGCGTCGAAAGATGCCGACGGCGATACGCTTCGATATTTCCTTTCGGGAAGAAATCTTCGTTGGGGATCGATTGGCATATCACTCATCGCGGCGGATGTCTTGTGTGGGCACATCATGGGGGAAAAGGGTCCGTTTGCCGCCGCAATGGCGGTCGATCTCGAGTTGATGGGAGTACTGGGACTGATATTTCTAGGCTGGCGGGCTGGACCTGCGCTTACCTTTTTTAATTCCTTCACGACCAACGATTCGTTGGAGAGGATGTACGGCGGTAAAGTCGGCGCCTATGTCTCCTTCCTTTTTATCGCGACATACTTGCTCGTCAGACTTTCACTCGTCCTTCTTCTAGGAGCGTTCCTCGTCGGTTACTTTTCGGACTTGGACTCCGGAGCCGCAATCGCTGCGGCGATACTGATATCAGGTATCTATTCGATCGCGGGAGGATTTTCGGCGGTGATCAACACTCAGATCGTGCAGGCTATTTTCATGCTCCTCGGTTTTGCGGCTCTCGTGATAGGGGTGGTGAGTACTCAATCGATCGCCGGCATGCATCTGCTCGAAGCCGCGACGGCTGTCGACCACGCGAGTCGGAGTTCGTCGGCATTTCCATGGCTGGCGATTATCGTCGGCATACCGGTTGTCGCGCTTTGGCTCTGGCTTACCGACCAGTATGTGCTGCAGCATGTGTTCAGCGCCAGAAGCAAACGCGACATGAAGAAGGGAATCACCTTTGTCGCCGTGGTGAAAACGCTGGCAGTCGGCACGCTCCTCGTGGTGTTTCTTGGAGCGCACGGCTTGTCCATCGGGAAAGCAGGGGACTCTCTCCCGTCGTTTGTGAAGGGGATGGTCCTGATTGGAGTTTTGTCTGCGATCATGTCTTCACTCTCAGGGTTGTTCAACAGTACTTCCGCATTGTTCACAATGGATATTTACAGGCGAAGGAAGCCCCAGGCGGAAGAGAGGAAACTTGTCCTCGTTGGACGTCTGTCGACGATGGCCGTCGTTTTGATCTCGCTCTTGTGGATGCCGTTGTTGGGGCTTATCGGCTGGAAAGGTTCGGAACCACTTCAGAGCCTCCTGGCTTGTTTCGCAGCGGTAGTAGTTGCCGTGTTTTTGACCGGCGTCTTCTGGAAGCGCGCGACGTCCGTCGCGGCAGTGGCCGCTGTCGTTGTAGGAATAGCCTCGGGGGCGTTCAGGGTTATCTTCGAAGAAATATCGGGCTCCTGGCAAATCCGAAACGGAGTACTGCTGTGGCTTGTAAGGACGCAGTACTTGAATTTCGCGGCAGTCGATTTCTTTATCTGTCTCGCCGTGATCGTAGTGGCGAGTCTGTTTTTCCCTTCCAATGGGACGTTTGAAGTTTTGCATCAAGCACAAGGGAATTGAACTATTGACGGCCTTTGATACAGCAAACAAGTTCGGCGCTGCACTGAAACTCGCGGGTCTCGTTACCCTTGCAGGCTTCTCAATTGCTGCCGGGACGAATGATCGCGTGCTGCTGAAGGCCGCAAAGTATGAAGTGACCGCCACGCAGGTGACTCAGGGCAAATATGTTGCCAAAGCGGTATCTCCGGATGAAATCAAGTCGACTTATCGAAGCAATTACCGCATACGAACTCCGAAAGAGATTCAGATCAAGTTCAGCATAAACGGCGGGGATAATGAAGCACCGGCGGGTCAGAATCATCTCCTGGTAATCGATTCAACAAAGCCGCAGACATTCGTATTCGGGAATTTCCCGACTGCGGCGACGGCGTCAGTTCAGATGTCCGCGAAGGGATATCTGAAAGCGGATACGAGAGTGGTCATCAGGCTTGACATGCGCGCGGTTATGGCCGATATGAACAAGCTTGGTTATTACACGACGTTTGACGGCCATAAGGTTACCAAGGATGACTTCCGGGGAGTGTATGTCGCCGGAAACACACTCCCGCTTTCATGGGACTTCCAGACTCTTCCGGAGAAGCCGCAATTTGCTCTCCATGATTCAGATAATTCCGGCATATACAAGGGAACGATCTTTTTCAGCAAGGTCCAATTTCCCGGCCATTCCTCTCCTCGCGTCAGAGATTGGAAGCTCGCGAAGAACATTGCTGCTTTTCCGAGTTACACTTCCGGTTCTGTTCTTTCGGAGGCGCTATACAACAAGTCTCTCGAAGAAATGCTCGAGGATGTCAGACCCGACGGTGCTTTCATGGCGGGGGCGATGTGGCCGGGGGTATGGACCCGCGACGTTAGTTACAGCGGTTTTCTTTCTCTTGCGATAATAAATCCTGATGCCGTGAAGGCGAGCCTTCTGAAGAAAGTTCGAAACGACCGGATAATCCAGGACACCGGTACCGGCGGCTCATGGCCCGTTTCGTCGGACAGGATGGTCTGGACTCTTGCGGCGTGGGAAGTATACAAGGTGACTGGCGATGAGGCGTGGCTGAAGAAAGCGTATGAGATAGCGGGCAATTCCGCGATGGATGACATGCATACGCTTGAAGACCCGGCGACCGGGCTATTTCACGGCGAGTCTTCTTTTCTTGACTGGAGAGAACAGACGTACCCACGATGGATGGATCCGAAGGACATATTTATGTCTGAAGACCTCGGAACGAATGCCGTGCATTACGAGACGTACCGAATCCTCGCTAAGATGGCAGACGCCCTCCGTAAATCACCGGAAAAGTATTTGGAGACGGCTCGCCGGATCAAGGAAGGAATAAACAAATATCTTTGGATGCCTAAGAAAGGTTACTACGGACAATATCTTTATGGAAGAAATTATCAGACGCTTTCCCCCCGCTCCGAGTCTCTCGGAGAATCCCTTTGCGTCCTGTTCGGAATCGCCGATCGCGCGCGTGCGGCGGAAGTGATCCGCAAAACTCCGGTCACTCAATTCGGCATAACATGCATTTATCCCCAGATACCTGGAATCCCTCCATATCATAACAATGCTGTCTGGCCATTTGTGGAATCGTACTGGGCATGGGCTTCATCTGAAGCGAACAACATGGCGTCTGTCTCGAGGGCGATTGGCGCGGTTTACAGAGCTGCGTCGTTTTTCCTGACCAACAAGGAGAACATGGTCGCGAGCACCGGCGATTATCTCGGAACGCAGATCAATTCCGACAGGCAATTGTGGAGCGTCGCCGGCGATCTGTCGATTGTCTACCGCGTCCTCTTCGGACTAAGATTTCACCGGCAATCGCTCAGCTTCTCTCCGTGCGTTCCAGTGGGCTTCGGCAAAATGCTCAGGCTTGACAATCTTTTTTACAGAAAGGCCGTCCTTTCCATATCCATCAATGGATGGGGGAACAGGATCGCCAGTGTTTCTCTGGACGGGCATCGAGTTTCCGGAGATGCCATACCTGCCAACCTTGTCGGCAAGCACTCAGTGGAAATTGTGATGGGCGGTGAAAGAGGTGGAAGTAGTGGGATTAATCTTGTCCCCGTCATGTTTTCCCCGGCTACTCCACGTGCGTCGCTCGACGGCTCAAAGTTGAAGTGGAATTACGTGGACGGCGCCGTTTCATATTCGATTTGTAGAAACGGGAAAGAAGTCGCCAAGACCGGCCTCAATCATTACGAGATTAGCGTTGCGAAAGGGTATTCCGAATACCAAGTTATGGCCGTCGGCCGGAATGGACTCGAATCGTTTTTAAGCACGCCGCTGGTTATTGACAAAGGAGATCCTTCGATAGTAGTGCAGGCCGAGAGCAATGCCAGCGGCGTGGAACAAAAGTATCCCGGGTACACCGGTTCGGGTTACATCAGCCTCGATCTTCGGAATCCTGATTCTCCCGAGTACAAGGTAAACATAAAGTCAGGCGGACTATACGCCATCGTTGTTAGATATGCCAACGGAGAGGGGCCGATAAACACGGACAACAAGTGCGCGATCCGCACTCTATACGTGGATCATCACGCCGATGGTCCGGTTGTCATGCCTCAACGCGGTGAAGGGGTGTGGAGCGATTGGGGATACAGCAACGTGAACCACATAAGCCTGTCACCTGGAGTCCATCTGTTGTCGATATCCTTCGACAAGCACGACAATAACATGAACGGAAACACCAACACTGCTCTTGTTGATGCTATCCGCTTAACCATGATTTCAAAGAGGTAAAGCATGCGAAGAACCACCATTGCCTTTTTCATACTCTTATTCTCGCTCAAAGCTTTCGCAGGAGATTCAGGCAAACTTTCCGGTGAAGTCGTGGACGCGAGCACGAAAGAGCCTCTCGTCGGCGCTACTGTCGTCGTCGAGGGAACATCGAGGGGTGCCGCCACGGATTTGAACGGCAGGTTCGTGATACTTGATGTCCCTCCGGGAACGTACGCCTTGAAAGCGTCAGCCGTCGGATATCGCTCCGAGGAAATAAAGAACCTCCAAGTATCGATAGACCTGACAACGACAGCTCATTTCAAACTCTCGGAGTCCGCCGTTACGACTAAATCCGTGATCGTGGTGGCCACTCGCCCGATGGTCCAGAAAGACATGACTGCGACGACGGCAATCGTGAACAGCAGACAAATCGAAACCCTGCCGGTGACGAGTTTCCAGGACGTCCTGAACCTACAGGCCGGCGTGGTTGCCGGGCACTTTCGAGGCGGCCGTAGCGGAGAGGTCACGTACATGATCGACGGAATCCCCGTCACCGACCCCTATGACGGAGGGACGGTAATAAACGTCAACAAGAACGCGATTCAGCAAATGCAGCTGGTAACCGGCGCGTTCAATGCGCAATACGGGCAGGCGATGAGCGGCATAGTCAATATCGCCACAAAGACCGGCGGCAATCACTTCCGCGGCAACTTCACCGCGTACTCGGGTGATTTCGTAACCTCTCAATCGAATATATTCTCCGGGCTCCAGAGGATTAACCCTTTGAACGATCAGTGGCTCGAAGGTTCGTTGAGCGGTCCGATTGTGAAGGACAAGCTCTTCTTTTACGCGGACGCGCGCTACTACTATACCGCCGGCGACCTATTCGGCATCAATAAGTTCAACGTCAGCGACGTTACAAACACAACCAATCCCGATCCCTATAAGTGGACCATCCAGCAGACAGGGAATGGCCAGCTCGTGCCGATGGCGCCGAACCTCGAAGCGTACCTGCAAGGCAAGCTCACTTATGAGCCGTCTCCGGAAATTCACATCTCGTACGACTACATGCTGGACAATTCCATCGGGAAAGATTACGAGTTCGTCCGCAAGTACGAGCCGAACGGAGAGCTCAGTAATTTTACAAAAGGCTACATGAACACACTTACCCTGACTCAGACACTAAGCTCAAGAACTTATTACAAACTAGGCCTGTCTTATTTCTTCCACGATTACCGGGAATACTACGATCCTTCGGCGTTCTCGTTATCCAATCTTTTCCAGAGGAACGACCCTTTCAATCAGAACTACGTTCTCCCGATTCTCAACCAGGCTCCGGAGGCAACATTTTTCACCGGCGGCATCAACATGGCGCACAATGTACGGAACTCCGGCACGTTTGTCGCGAAGTTTGACATCACCAGCCAGGTAACTGACCACCACATGATCAAGGCGGGATTCCAATTCAATCAGTACGAGCTCTACCTGCACAACATCGACTTGAGTCATGCGTTATCCAGCGTCGATATCGGACGGGATCCGGCAACCGACGGGACCACGCCATACCTCCTTGGCGGGCTCGTCATCCCGAGTCAGGACAGCCCGTTCAACTTGCAGTATTTGCACAGGCCGCAGCAGTTTTCGGCGTATGTGCAGGACAAGATGGAATACCACTCCCTCATCGTGAATTTTGGAGTCAGGTTCGACTGGTTCCATCCGGATGGACAGGTGCTCGCGAATCCCGCGGATCCAAACGTGTATTATCCGCTTGAGCCGCAATACCAGGACAGCGTTGTAGCGCCGCTCGGTAACGGTGTAACTCCGGCCAATCAGCACCAGATCGCAGTCCAGAGAAGGATGGCTTTTTGGTACAAGACAGCCACGAACAAATACCAGTTCAGTCCACGCCTCGGAGTTTCCTTCCCGATCACCGACCGCGGAATCATCCACTTCTCATACGGCTTATTTTTCCAGATGCCGTCGTTCGACGAGCTGTACCAGAGTCCGGGTTACAAGTTGCAGCTTGGAGGGAGCACATTCCTCGGCGTAATCGGCAATCCGAATATGAATCCGGAAGAGACGACGAAAGGTGAACTCGGAGTTGAGCAGCAGCTCACCAACGATCTTGCAATCGACGTTACGGGTTACTTTAACGATATACGCAACCTATCGGGAACGCTTAACGAAATTATTTTTATAACTGGTAACTCAGCCGAGTATAGCAAATATGTGAACACGGACTTCGGTTTCGTGAAAGGCATAGTCGTCACACTCGACAAGCGGCTTTCCGATTCGTGGTCTGGGACACTCAATTACACTTTCCAGATCGCGAAAGGTGACGCTTCTGATCCGAACGCGGCCGCGAATCTGAGAGCCAGCGGAGTACAACCCCAGACGTACCTGATACCTCTGGATTGGGATCAAACTCACACCGTCAACGCGACGCTGGATTATCTCAATCCACATGGCTGGGGTGCAAGCTTCATCTTTAGCTTTGGAAGCGGTACTCCTTACACTCCTATGGCGGTATCCAACATCGGCGAGCTGGCGTACAATTCAGCTTACAAGCCGGCCACGTACAACGTCGACATGCAGCTCTACAAGACTTTCAAATTCACTGGCGGAACGAGCCTGACCCTCTTTGCGAGAGTAGACAACATCTTCGACACGATGAACGCTTTGCAAGTATACACCGACACCGGTTTGCCGAACGTATCGCTGTATGAAGAGTCTCTGCTGGCATCGAATCCCCCGCAGAGGATTGCGACAATCCAGGATTATTACACGAATCCGACTTTCTATTCGTCGCCGAGGAGGATTCAAATCGGTACGACTATTTCTTTCTAAAGCCCAGAGGTTTGATTATGAAAAGATTTTTTGTTGCCATTGCGGTTTTGTTCTTCACCGGGACTGCGTTCGCGCAGACTCCGGAGCTGATCCAGTGGGCGAGATCGAATTGGGGAAACGCGCTTTATACGCGTTTCGGAATTCAAAACGGCAACCGGGTTGGACTTTCTTTTCGCAACGACGGTTCCATCGCGGGCCTCAATGCGAACGATCTCCGCGGCTACTGGCCTTACCCGGCGACCAAGGACAGCTATGTAGGAGATATCACGCCGCTGGTCGGAGTACAGCTTCCGGTCAGGGATTATTTCGGCACCGGCAAGCCGGACACTTTACACTCGGTCACTATCGCGAAAGGGCCGAGGAACGGCCAGGACGCCAAAGTGGATCCGACATCCGGCGCTTTCGAAGGCTTTGAACCGGAGCCCGGTTACGTGAACCTCAACCAGGATACCGTCGCGATGAGTCAGGATCCGAACAGCTGGCCGGCTTTCTGGCCCGACCACCCAACTTGGCGGGACCCTGCAACCGGCAAGGCTTTATGGGACGGTTATTTCGGCAAGGGTGTGTTCAATGCTGACGAAGAGAGCTATTTCGTGATGGACGATGCCGCGGACAGCAGCGTCCAGCAGCGGACAAGAGGTTTGTTCATACCCGACTCAACGGATTCGTCAAGGAAAGGGATCGGGATTGTCGTCGCCGTTCGCGGGATGCAATGGTCACAGATCCAGGCGCAGGATGTCGTGTTTTGGCTTTACGATATTACAAACATTAGCACGACTACTTACAACAAAAGCGTGTTCGGAGTCATCATCGGAACTTGCAGCGGCGCTTACGCCAACAACGGTGATTATACTCCTTGTCAGGATCTCCTCGGGTATTTCGATTTGAATAACAATATCGCCTACAGCTGGTTGGCGAACGATAATAATACTGCCAGAGGTTTCATACCGCTAAGCCAGGTCTTGCCCGGTGTCCGGAGCACTGTGGGTTATGTCGGCTACGCCTACCTGGAAAGCCCGGGAAATCCGTACGATGGGATTGATAATAATAACAGCAACGAAGACCCGAGCGCTCCCACCTTCTCATCAAGCGATTTCCAGTTCAATTCCGGCAACAACACCAATGTTGCCTCACGTACTCTTTCCATTAACAGTCCGGGATCGAATCCAAACTGGCCGGACGACAAGATCGCGCTCATCACGCCGACGACGGAAACCATTACCGAAGCCGGGACGGCTCCATTCCAGGTGGTCAGGTACGTGAGGTCGGTTGTGCTGCTTGACACTCTTCTTAAGAGTCCCACCGACACTGTAACGGTTTATTCGATGGGCAAGCCGTACAAGATATACGACGGCGAGACGCTCACACAGGTTCCGAACGACGGCCATGATGATCTATTGAACGGCTTGATCGACGAGAACTATCAGCTGGACTACGAGAGAGTTTTCAAAGACCAGAACGGCAACATAATCAGGCAGGATGTTAGACCGCTCGCGTACAAGGACTATCTGACGGGAACGGGACTCGACAATACCATGATAGACAAAGCAAGGGACAGCGGTCCGGGCCATGAAGTTACTTCTTGGGTTCCCAATTACAACGCTCCCATCGATCCGATCACTGGGAAACATCCCGGAATCCAGGCGGCTCACTGGTCCGGCGACGAAAACGGGAACTGGAACAAGCAGTACGACGACTACGAGGGCGACGGTATACCGACGGACAACATCGGCGAACCTCACTTCGATCAAACAGACGTGGAGGAATCCGATCAACTCGGTCTGACAAGCTTCAGCTACTTCACGGTATCTGGCTCGCCGAACATGAGCAACAGCGAGGTGATGTGGAACCTCATGACACCGGGCTACTTTGACGTGATCCCCGATGTGCCGGAGGCGGGAAACTTCGCGTTTGCTTCAGGTTATTTCCCGATGCCGCCGCTGCATACCGAAAGATTTTCGATGGCGTTAGTCTTCGGAGCAGACAGCTCTACCCTATTCCAGAACAAGCAGATAGTTCAGGACATCTATAACAACAATTACAATTTCACTAAAGCGCCGCCGAAGCCGCATCTCATAGCGATAGCAGGCGACCATAAAGTCACTCTCCTTTGGGACAGCACCGCGGAACATTTCAGGGATACATCGATCCAGGACACTTCCCAGCAGCATACGTTCGAAGGATATAAGATCTACCGCTCTACGGATCCCGGCTTCACTGAAGGTGGCGGACAGGCGATAGCGACTTATGATCTCAAGGACGGCATTCGCGGTTACTTTCTCCCGCAGACGCAGACCCTGGCTGATCTCCCGCGGTTTTATCTCGGCAACGATATAGGCCTGGTCCACACATTTGTCGACAGCGGGCTGCAGAACGGGCAGGGCTATTATTACGCGGTCACTTCGTACACGAAGGGGAACGCGGCAGAGAACATGTATCCGGCCGAGTGCTCCAAGTTCGTGACGCTCGATGCTGAAGGTGTACCGCATTGCGACGTCAATGTCGCGTATGTTACTCCCCAGGCGCCGATGGCGGGCTACATGCCGGCAAACGGCGGTTCGATATATCATGAAACGCCAACCTACGGCACAGGCTCAGTTGATTTGCAGATTGTCAACCCTCAGGCCTTGAGAACCGTCGACGGCCATGTCTTCAATGTTACCTTCAGCGATACAGCCGTGTCGTACACGCCGCAAAACCAGTCGAAGACAGCTACCTACCTTCACGACACTCAATCATATACGGTGACCGACGTGACGGCGGGAGATACTCTCATTGCGAATGCGCCGATAGATCAGCTGGATATTCAGCCTCCTTTGTTTGATGGAATGCGGGTGACGTTCAACAATGACAGTACGCAGCTCGCGACTTCCGATTCGACGTTCGGATGGAATTCAACGGCTCTTACGAAAGCCTATCCTTATGAAACGGGCGTCTTCACTCTCGGAGGACTCCTTCCGAGCACGTACGACCCTTCGGATTATCAGTTGGTCTTCAGTCAAAACATCGTCGATACCTCCACGGCGGTCCCCGCCTATGGGTTGACGGCACAGCCCGTGAATTTCAGGATAAAGAATCTCACGACGGGAGGATATGCCAAGTTCGCTTATGCCCAGGTCGTCAATGACCTTCTCTCTCCACCGACGAAGAACCTGGTCGTAATAATTATTCCAAGTTTCACGAACGGCAATCCGAACTTTGGCTGGTATGTGAGCTTCAAGGGGGACACTACCATCCAGTTGCCAAACAGCAACACAGCGACGTTCAGCTTGCTCACGGACAAGCCGTTCAGAAAAGGCGATGTGTTTTCCTTCAAGGCTCATTCTGATTCACTGAACAAAACGCTTGCAGAGAACCAGCTTGGCATGATCAGAGTTGTCCCTAATCCATACGTCGCCGCCACCACGCAGGAGCTTCCACTTCCTCCTGGAATAAACAGCGGCCGCGGGACGAGAAAAATTACGTTCATACACCTTCCGGCGAACAGCACCATCTACATTTTCGACGCCGCGGGACAGCTGATAAGGAAGCTCTCCATGCCCCCCGGACAGGATATAGCTAACGGTGCAGTGAATTGGGATCTCAGAACGAGTGATAACCTGTCGATCGCTTATGGTGTTTACTTCTACCTGGTAGACGCACCCGGAGTTGGGCAGAAGTACGGCAAAATAGCGATCATAAAGTAAATGAGGCCGCAAATGAAATTGAAGACGTTAGCTGCAGCCGTAGTGATCTTGTTAAGCGCGGCACAGGCATTTTCACAGAATAAAGTCGGCACAACGGCGGCGCCATTCCTTGGGATCGCCGCTGGCCCGCGAGCAGTCGGGATGGGCGGAGCTTTTACCGCGGTCGCAAACGACCCGTCGGCCCTTTACTGGAATCCCGCGGGTATTTCCAGGACCGGACGGACAGCTTTTCTCCTGGAACACACGGACTACCTGGTCGGCACAAGCTACAACTTCTTTGCGGGAGTCGTCGCAATAGACCAGGATGACGCGATCGGTCTCGCGGTTACGGAGCTCGACTACGGAAGCGACCTGGTCACGACAGTTTCACAACCCAACGGGACAGGGGAGACCTGGAGCGCGAGCGATTGGGCCGTGGGACTCTCCTATGCCAGAAATCTTACCGATAGATTCTCCATCGGCGGTACGGCTAAGATGATAATGCAGAACATTTGGCACGAGTCCGCAACCGGCTGGGCTGTCGACGCCGGCGTTCTCTACATAACGCCATTCAACAACATGAAGATTGGAATGGATATCGCGAACTTCGGAACGGAGATGACGATGGGAGGGACCGACCTGCTTGTGTCGTATGATCCTGCTCCATCGATGGCAGGGAACAATAAAAACATTCCGGCCGAATACTACACAAATTCATATCCGCTTCCTCTTTTCTTCCGTGTCGGTCTGGCCATGGACGTGGTACATTCACATACGAACCGGCTGACGCTCGCGGTCGACGCTGTCCACCCGAGCAATGAGGTCCAGAGCATGAATGTCGGAGCCGAGTACGCTTGGAACAAGTTCCTGTATCTTCGGGCAGGCTATAAGTCGCTTTTTATTCCCAACAGTCAGGAAGGGCTCACTCTGGGAGTCGGCATAAGGTATGAGATCTCAATGAATCTGAGACTCAGGCTTGATTACGGTTACGAGAATTTTGGACTTCTTAAGAACCTTCAGGAATTCTCGCTGACAATAGGAGTTTAACTTGAAATTTTCTCTTCTGATGAAGCTCTTGAATTTGAAAGAATCCCGCCCGCTTGTAGTCCGGGATTCAGATGATGGAGCATTCTCACAAGTACAACTAACAACCAAAAGGAGGTAAACATGAGACACAAGGCTAAGGCTTTCTGCATCGCGCTTGTCGCCATGCTGATGAGTGTCCCATTGGCGTATGCCCAGAACCCGGTTACGTTCCAACTGAACATGAAATACCAGGCTCTGAGCGGTCTCTTCAATATCAGCACTGATAGTGTCGAAGTTCGCGGTTCGTTCAACGGGTGGGGCGGGTACACCGGTTTGATGACCGAGAATACCAGCGACACGATTTACACGGTGACCATCGACATGCCAGATTCTCTGGTCGGTGACACCCTGCAGTATAAATTTGTCGAGACTCACGGCGGAATAGACAATTGGGAAAGCACGGTTCCGAGCCCGAACATCGGAGGCAACCGCTGGTTCAAGCTGGCATCCGGCGGACAAACACTTCCGGTGACCTATTTCAACATGGACAGTGTTGTCGACGTACAGGCCAATCTTACTTTCACCGTTAACATGTCGTTCATGGAACAGACAGGATACTTCCAGCCCGATAGCGGCGACAAAGTGTTTCTGCGCGGAGATGTCATCCCCGGCGGCTGGGGACCCGGAACAGAGATGATCGAGAACCAGCTGGAGCCCGGCTATTATTCGGCAAACGTCAATGTCATAGCGACACCGAACGATACATCCGGCTACAAGTACTTCATTCAGACCACTAGAACTGTAGCGCCACTTCCTCCGAACGGTGGATGGGAAGAAGGTCCTCACGGCGCCAACTACCCCCTCGTCTTTACCGGGAGAGACAGCACTTTGCCGACCAGGTTCTTCGATGGCATAACCGGCGTTTTGAAGACACCGGTGACGGTGATCTTCTCAGTGAACATGAAGCACGCCATCGACGCGATCACCGGAAAGCCGTTCCCGTCGATCGACAGCGTCGTAATTGGCGGAAGCGAGCCGCCCCTGTCGTGGTTGTACACCCAGCCGTGGGCGGATTCCATGCAATCGCTTTTGCTGTACGACGACGGCACGCACGGTGACCTCAAAGCAGGCGATTCGATTTACTCGGGCACGTTCACTTTCCCGAAGGGTTCAGTCAACAAGGTGTGGTTCATGTATAGCGCGTTCTACCACCCGGGCTATCCTTCAACTGGAGTAGAGCAGAACGAGGAAAATACGACGGACAACTTCGATAACCATCAGATGCTTATCCCCGATTCCGCTGGCACTGCCCCGATCAGGCTGACGACGAACATTTTCGGAAATTATCTCGATACCACTACGGTTCTCACGGCAGTACAAAGTCTTCCGAAGCCGATACCGCAGTCGTTCACGCTCGACCAAAACTATCCGAATCCGTTCAATCCCACCACCAAGATTCAGTATTCGGTGCCAAGAGCCGCTCAGGTTTCGCTGACCGTATACAACGTTCTCGGCGAAAAAGTGGCGACCCTATTCAGTGGGATGGAGAGAGCAGGCACCTATGAAGTAAACTTCAATGCTGACAGGTTTGCCAGCGGTGTTTATTTCTATCGGTTGCAGGCGGGAGGATTTAGCAGTACCAAGAAAATGATGCTGCTTAAGTAATGTTCCGCCAGACTAACCTAGCGATCTAGTGGATGGTTGGTTTATCGTGCAGGTCCGCGACAAGCGGACCTGCACGGCTTTTTCTTCAAACACGGGTGTTATTTCACAAAACTTCTCCGGCGCGCCTTTGCACAACTCGATCGTTTTCTTTTGGCGCCGGTAGTCTCAGTACGCAAATTGCCTGACCTCGGCATTTTGCGCTCACGGTAAAGGTCATGAAAGCGTCAACTCACAAAGACATTTCAATTGGTATTGCGGCGTTCTTCACGCTTCTGCTGCTTGGGACATTCCCCGTTATGGCGCAGCAGTCCGCCGCTTATGTAGGAGTTGATCAGGGAAAGTGGTTCTCATCCGTCTCGACGGACAGGGCTCGATACGTGCCGCTCGCAGCCGCGGAATTTTCGGTTGCTTTCAGGCAGCCCGCTAATGGCAAGACACTCGTGGTCGTGTACGAGCATCTTGATAGCCTCGTGGGGAGCGATACACTGATTGTCCAGACCCCCGATAGCGTTTCTTGGAGCTGGCAAGTTCCCGCCATAGACTACCGCGGCTATATTGTAGAGGTATTTCTGTATGATTCCGGAAGCCTCCTCGATTACACGGACATCGGGCTCGATGTCTCTTCAAACTGGAGTAAGTTCCCGAGATACGGTTTCCTGTCGAGTTATCAAAATATGCCTCAGGAAGAAATTGACAGCACGATTTCCGTGCTGAATCGGTATCACATAAACGGACTTCAGTTTTACGACTGGCAGTACGAACACAATCAACCACTTGCAGGAACGGTTCAGGATCCCAGCCCGACATGGAATGATATTGCGAATCGCACGAACTATCTCTCAACCGTGGAGGGCTACATCAACGCGGCCCACCAGAGAGGCATGAAGGCGATGAACTACAACCTTTTGTACGGAGCTTACGGGAACGCGGACCAGGATGGGGCAAGCGATACTTGGCGTCTGTTCCAGGACCCGAATCACCAATCGCCTGAGTTCTACCAGTTGCCAAGCAGCTGGGCCAGCAACCTCTATATCATGGATCCGGGCAATCAGGACTGGAGAGACTATATTTTCGCACAAGAGCGCAAAGCCTTCCTTGCCATCCCGTTCGATGGCTGGCATGTGGATCAACTCGGCTATCTGGGATCCCTTTGGAATTACGCGGGAGAACCTGTCGATCCGACGAGCGCGTTTGCGTCTTTCCTTTCGCAGGCGAAGTCGCAATTGAACGTCGATCTTGTCATGAACGCGGTCGGCCAGTACGGTCAGCAGGAAATCGCCCAGGCCCCCGTCGACTTCCTCTATACAGAGGTGTGGGATCCCGACAGCACTTACGGCGATCTCGTGAAAATCATAAGCGACAACTCTAGTTACAGTCAGAACAGGCTCAGCACAGTCCTCGCGGCTTACATGGATTACAATTTGTCGAGCGGCTACTTCAACACACCAGGGGTGCTTTTCACCGATGCCGTGATATTCGCCGCGGGAGGCGACCATTTGGAATTGGGCGAGCACATGCTATCGAACGAGTACTTCCCATCCGCGAAGCTTTTGATGACGGGCGCGCTGGAGGGAGATCTCGTCCATTACTACGATTTTATGGTCGGATATGAAAATTTGCTCAGAGACAAAGAAACCGTGGTCTCTTTACCACTCTCGGCAGAAATTGGATCCACATCGCTGGCTCTATCGTCGCAGCCGTCGCGCGGTTCGGTCTGGAGCCAGGTCACTACGAAGGGCAATCTCGTCATATTGAACCTCGTGAACTTCACGAATGCAAACTCCATGGCCTGGCGGGACAGGTACGGTACCCAAACATATCCGGACACGCTTTCGGAAATCAAAATAAATTTTCCCGAAACTACCAGGATAAAGAATATCTGGACGGCATCGCCCGATTTCCACGGCGGGTCGCCCTCAGATTTATCTTTCGTCCAATCCGGGAACTCCGTCTCATTCACATTGCCGAGTCTTCTCTATTGGAGCATGGTGATAATTCGACTGGATACGACTATAACTCCAGTCAACGGCGGACAGACCGGACTTCCGAAAAGTTTCTCGCTCGGGCAGAATTTTCCCAACCCATTCAATCCTACGACGGAGATCAACTACCGGCTTGCGGCCGCGGGGCGCGTCGCTCTTAAGGTATATGATGTCCTTGGAAGAACCGTCGCGACGCTAGTCGACGAAAGGGAGGAGGCTGGCAAATATTCGGTGACATTCAACGCCAGCAGCTTGCCGAGCGGAGTATATATTTACAGGCTGACCGACGGGAGCTATTCCAAAATAAAGAAAATGATGTTGCTCAAATGAGACTTCTCCAAAGAAACTTATGGCCCCTCATTATCCTTGCGATGTTTCCATGGGGCGCGGCGGTCGCGCAGACTACAGCCGCAGGCGCGATTACCACGAATGGAGAAGTTGATGTTGTTGTCCCGTGCGGAAACACGATTTACGTCGGTGGCTCATTCACTTATGTCAATCCAGTTACAGGTGGTTTTGCGGGGATAGATTCCGACGGATCCTACATCCCTGCGGTCCGAGTGAATGGGACCGTAGTGGCGATATGTCCGGATGGCTCCGGCGGCTTTTTCATCGGCGGACAATTTACCGTTCCCGGTTACGCTTCGATAGCAAACTTTGCCCACGTGCTTCCGAACGGCAATCTCGACTCGAAATGGATCGTGAATACCAACGGTCAGGTTTCGGCCATCGCGATCTCCGGAACTACAGTATATATGGGAGGAATATTTACGGAGGTTGATGGAAGCGCGGACAGCAGCCTGGCGGCTTTTGATCGCTCAACTGCCTCGTTAAGAGACTGGGATTTGAACGCGGATGGCCCGGTGACTTCGCTCCTTCGTTCCGGTGGATATGTGTATGTCGGCGGCAGCTTCTCGCGCATTGGGATTGCTCATCGGAACTTTCTTGCGGAGCTCGATGATACTACGGGTTCAGTGACCGCATGGAATCCGGATCCGAGCGGCGCCGTATATTGCATGGCGCTATCCGGAAACAGGATTTATTTGGGCGGCAGCTTTGCGGATATTGGTGGGGCGTCACGATATTGCCTCGCCGCACTCGACATTAGCACGGGGTTAGCCAATAACTGGAATCCCTCTCCGAACAGCTATGTCTTCACTCTGAGCCTCAGCGGCGGCCTTGTCTACGCCGGCGGCTTGTTCAGTTCCATCGGAGGTCAGTCGAGAAGCGGTCTGGCGGCGATAGACACGTCCACCGGCCAGGCAACGGGTTGGAATCCATCCCCCTCCGGGTATGTGAGTGCGATACAGATTGTCGGCAGCGATGCCTACATCGGGGGAAGCTTCTTGAATGTTGGGGGAGTCTCGCGAAACAGGATCGCGGAAGTGAGTCTTAGCACGGGAGCCTTGACGAACTGGAACCCAGGAGCCGATGGTAAAGTGTACGCGCTTGCCGCGAACAGTGGTTCCATTTATGCGTGTGGCGCCTTCACAACTGTTTGCGGGGAAGCTAGGAACAACCTCGCCGCGATAAATGCCACGACCGGCGCGCTTACCTCATGGAATCCCAATCCGAACGGGTCGGTCTCAGCGATCGTTCCAGCCGCGGGATTGATCTATATCGGCGGAGACTTCACGACCGTCAAAGGGCAGGCAAGACAGTTCATCGCGGCTGTCGACGACAGCACGGGAAAGCCGACATCATGGGAGCCGGATCCAAACGGCGGTGTCACCTCCATCGCCCTTTCGGGAAACGTCGTTTATGTCGCGGGCGGGTTTACTTCCATCGGCGGTGCATCGAGAAATTTCCTCGCCGCGCTTGACAGGTATACGGGGCTTGCGACAGAATGGAACCCCGATCCGAACAACCTCGTCGAGACCGTTGTGCCAACGGCGAACGAAGTCTATATCGGAGGTTTCTTCGACACTGTCGGTGACAGCCTGCGTCCGGACATTGCCGCACTTGATCCTCAAACCGGAAACGTTACCGACTGGGATCCGTCCGCGGATAATTTTGTCGACGCTATTGTCGTTTCAGGCGGAGTAGTGTACGCGGGGGGCGCCTTCGCGCACATCGGCGGGAGCGCGAGAAACCATATTGCCGCTCTCGATCAAACGACCGGCGAGGCGACGGCGTGGAATCCGGACGCGGACGGTACAGTCTATTCTCTCGCATCCACCGGAGATGACATTTATGCGGGCGGATTTTTTGCGAATATCGGTGGAACGTCTTCAAAGGGGGCGGCCGCACTTAACACGACATCCGGCTCGGCGGTAAATTGGAATCCTGGTCTGAACAGCGGCGTAATGGCGATCGGACTTTCCTATTTTAATCAACGAGTATACCTGGGCGGAGATTTCACCCAAGTTGGTGGAATATCGCAGAGCTATTTCGGAAGCGCGGCGAATGCAGGCGACCAGGCGCTGATGAATCCTCCAGTTTTTGAGACAGGCTCACAGGCGCTCACCTTTGGAACCGTCCCGTCGAACAAGGAATTCTCGGACAGTTTGTTTGTGACTAACACCGGCGGAGGGGCATTAACGATCTCTTCGGTTATTTCGAGCGACAGCGCTTTCAGTGTAAGCCCGGCCGCTGCTGAAATAGCGCCCGGCGACAGCATGAAATTCATAGTGTATCTCCGGCGCAATTCCACTGGAAACCATAATGGTACGCTTTACTTCTTGCATGACGGCGCGCAGCCAGCAGACACCGTCGCGTTGGAAGCCTCGGTCTTTCTGGGCGTTTCCGGTGGATCCGGTCTACCTGTGAAATTCAACCTGGAACAGAATTATCCGAATCCGTTTAACCCTACCACGAATATCGGATTCCGAATTCCGGATGTTGGCTATGTGACACTGAAAGTTTACGACGTGTTAGGACGGAAAGTGGCGACGCTTGTTAGCCAGGTTGAACAGCCGGGAAATTATCAGGTTGAATTCAACGGGAGCAGTTTGGCGAGTGGTGTGTATTTCTACAGAATAGATGTGCGCCCGCTAAAGCAGACGGGCATTGACTACAGGAAGACCATGAAATTGATGTTGCTTAAGTAGTTGCTTCTCCTCTGGAACCGGCGGGGGTAAGAGTTTGACCTCCGCCGGTTTCGGCATATGAATGAGAAAGTGTTTGGTCCAATTGGAAAGAGATAGCAGGCAAGTGATGATAAACGGGAAAGTCTTTTCGAAGTCCGCGGCCGCGATGAGCGTCCTCTCTGCCTGTGGGGACATCATAAATGCAAGTCTGTTGGTTGGACCTTTCATCGATATCATTGACCTGGACAAATTGCCGGCGACGAGCTGCGGCGTAAACGGCGCAAGAGTCTGCGTTCCGGAAGGAGCATGATTGTGCTGTCGGCAAGCTGCATCGTCCGCAATAATGACGAAGATCATGTGCTTCACTTAAACGGTGGAAATGTTTGCAACTCACCGGCGGTCAGCAGCCCTAGAGGAATTGCGGGCTTCGGTCTGATACTGATCACTACTACGTTCTTGGCGCTGTGCGCCTTCAGCCCGTCGCGCGCGGCATCGCACCGCGGCTCGGCTTACGCGTCAGATACTTCGTCCGGCAACTTCAAGTGGACCGTTGACACTCTTGGGGCGGACGGGAGCACCTTGTTTGACTGCTGCGTTGTTAATGACTCACTCGCTTACGCAGTCGGCTGGATCATGCCTCACGACTCCGCGGCCCAGAGCCACTCGCTCGACTGGTACAATACCGCGGTTTGGAACGGTTCAAGGTGGACTCTCATGCAGGTGCCTGTCTATTTCAATAATCGAAAAACATTTTCCCCGATACACTCGGTGTTCGCTAGAAGCACCGACGATGTCTGGTTCGGGATGTATTATATGGTTCACTGGAACGGGAGAAAGTATTTGCAGTCGGATCCATACCCCAGATCTTTCGAGAACAAGATTTGGGAGAGTGCCGACGGAGCCAGGGTCTACGCGGTTGGCGACTATGGTATGATATCTTATTCACTCGATCATGGAAAGTCATGGGAGCCTGTTCGCACGGGGACTCCGCTTCAGTTTCGCGACATATGGGGAGATGGCGGGGAGGTGTTGGCTATCGCTTCCAACAACGGTGGTGAAGAATGCCTCGTGAGCTTAAAGGGAGACAGCGCCGTTCGACTCGATGATACTTTCCCCTTCGTACAGAGTTTAACCGGAGTCTGGTTCGTGCCGAATGAATCGTACTTCCTTGTGGGAAACGGGATATACGAAGCAAAAAGTCTAAAATCTAAGACCTGGCGGTTCGATCCTTTCATCTGGCATCTAAACCGATACGAGGCCGCCGTCCGCGGCGACGGAGCCAACGACGTGTTCATCGCCGGTGAGGGAGGAAGTATAGCGCACTGGAACGGAGCGACGTGGCGCTCCTACCATTCTATAGAGAATGCCCCTGATCAGCTTCGCGCGGTTAGCGTGAAAGATAATTTAGTAGTAGCAGTCGGACAGAGATATTACAACAATCTCCGCAATTGCGGAGTCGTATATATGGGCTTCAGGCATCAGACCTCGCTGAATAGTGGCTCACTCCCGGCTGATCATTCCGCTGAAGTCAGTCACGAGAACCTGGTTCATGATGCTGCAGGTGGGGCGGTGAACCGGGCGGGGAAGGAGCATAACTAAAGTGCCTCCTTCCAATACTCAGAAGAATGGCAATCAAAAAAGTCGCGTGAACCGTGCTTTCTATGTCGTCTTGGTGCTGGTGCCGGTACTGTTCTTCGTCCTCCTTGAAGCATGTCTACGGATATTCAACTACGGATATAATTACACGCAATGGATAAGTCCGGCTAAAGGGCTCTACGTTCTCAATCCGGATATTGCCCATAAATACTTCTTCGGTATGAAGAACGTTCCGTATTCCAATGTGGATATGTTTCGAATCGTGAAGCAGCCTAACACATTCAGAGTATTTGTCCTCGGAGGAAGCGCTGCGGCAGGCTATCCGTTCCTGCCGAACGGGTCTTTCTCGAGATATCTACAGCAACGTCTCAGTCTTGAATATCCTAATTCGAGAATAGAAGTCGTGAACTGTGCAATGACTGCGGTGAATAGTTATACCTTACTCGATCTCCTGCCGGGCATTCTCAAGGAGAAGCCAAACCTGATACTGATTTACGCGGGTAATAACGAGTATTACGGCGCGCTCGGCGTGGGATCGATGGAATCGTTCGGAACATCGAGGACGATTGTCAACCTCGTGATATATCTCGAACAGTTCAGGACTTTCCAGTTGCTGCGTAATATCGTTAGCAGAGTGGTCGGCGTGTTCGGGAAGAAGAGAGCGCAGACCGGAACGCTGATGGCGCGCATGGCGAAGGATCAACTTATCCCGCTCGGATCCAAAGTGTACAGGGAGGGGCTGGAGCAGTTTAAGGGGAACATGACTGATATCCTTCGGATGGCGAAGTCGGATCATGTGCCGGTCATACTTGGAACGCTGGCGTGCAATTTGAAAGACCAGTATCCTTTTGTTTCGATCAGGGCGAACGGCTATCCCCCCGCGGATTCGGTTTTCATGGAGGCGAAGGCAGAACTTGCGCAGGGCCATTTACGAGAAGCCGACTCGCTCTTCAGGTTTGCGAAAGATCTCGACGCCTTAAGGTTCAGGCCTCCGACCGCTCTCAACGGCGAAATTGTCGCGCTGGGGAAAAAGTTTGACGACCCGGTAGTGAACGTCGACTCGGCATTCGATGCCGCGAGCCCGGACCATATCGTCGGTGACAACCTGATGGTGGATCATTTGCATCCGACTCTTCAAGGTCAGGAGCTGATCGGGAGATTATACTACGACGAGATGGAGAAAATCGGGCGGATGCCGAAAACCAGACCGCTCGATCTCAGCAACGGGACACAGGACAGCATCACAGTCGCGGACTTCCCGTTCGCGAAACTAGATTCGGTGATCGGTGAGTACAGAATAAAAGTTCTCAAAGATGACTGGCCATACATTGATCCGGATAAGGCGGTTCCTTTTCCAGAATTGCTCCATCCCGCGAACTACATCGATTCGCTCGTTTACCGGCTCGTCGTCGATGGCACCGACTGGGTGACAGTTCACAAGCTGGCCGCGGAACATTACGCAGTTCAGAATAGATACAACCAGTTCGTAAGAGTGATGAACGTCCTGATCGCGCAGTATCCGTATATGCTGGACTATTATGACTATGCGATCAGTGTGCTGCTGCACGCCGGATCTTACGACTACGCATACCGGTATTTGTCGAAACGAAACGACATCAAGGCGACTGCGTTTACAGAGAAATGGCTCGGCATCATCGACCTTTCCAGGAAGAAGTTCGCGGAAGCCGGGGCGCATCTTACAGAGAGCCTTAAGTATAACGACAATGATGCCCAGGTGTGGTACGACCTTAGCGGAGTCTATGTAAATGAAAAGAACTACCCAGCGGCGCTTCAGGCGATAAACAGGACGCTTTCGCTACAACCCCAATTCCCAGGCGCGCGCGCCTTGCAGGCCGAACTGCAGAACGCCGTTAAACAAGTGAAGTAGAAACGAAAAGGAAATGATGTTTATATGATAAAAGTCCTGAACCGAACAGCTTTGATTTTGCTCCTCACATCGTCGGCCCTGCTCGCGCAAACGTCCGATAGCGTCGACGTGACTTTCTACTTCAAGCCGCAGGACAACCCGTCTGTGGTCTATGTCCCGGGGGAGTTTAACGGCTGGGGTCCCAACTCCAACGGCGTAATTTCACCCGGCGCCCCTTCCATGATGACGAAGAACCAGACAACAGGAGTGTGGTATAAGACCTATCGGCTGAGAGTCGGCGGTCCGCAATCGAACGGCGGAGTCAGCGGCGCGTATCAATACAAGTTCAACGAAAACGGCAGCGACTGGCTTCCCGACCCGCTAAACCCTATTCAGAACAGCGCCGACAACAACAATTCGGTCATCTACATTACTAGCCCGACTGTCTATCATCTGCTTCCTAACTCCGGTTCGCCTCTTGTAGGGACAGCCCAGCCCGTCTTGACCGCGTATATTTATCCTTCCCTCGCAAGCGGGATTGACACATCTTCATTCTATATCACGATAGATTCGACGACGGTCCACGTACCCGGCTCGGCTTACACACCTTCCGACGAGCAGCTCTCATTTCGATGGCCGGATCCTTTGCCTAATGGTCATCAGCGTTTTGTGTTCACACTAAAGAATCTTGCGGGGAACCAGGTCACAGATTCGACTTCATTTGTCGTGCAGGCTGGCGCGATACAGATCCTCAACCGAGGCGGATACGTCACCAGGAAACCCGCCATCCTTCTTAACGGAAGCGTT
>JAJYRM010000050.1 GCA_021794075.1 Bacteroidota bacterium
CCGCGGTCATCCTCTCGCGGATGGTTATGGGATGAGTGTAAGTCTTCCCTCTCCACCCGAAGTTCCCGCCTATCCTCATCCCCGCACGCGATAGAAATGTCACAAGCGCGCTCCGCGGATTGCCGAAGAGATCAATCGCCACATCATACTTCTCCTCGCGAAGGAGCCTTGAGATCCTGAGTTGCTCAAAAATGGAAGGCGAGTTGAAATCGTATGGGATGATGCGATTCAAGGCAGGATTCCCGGCGAGGAGAGATACTCCTTCCTTGTCTCCCAAATAATGTAACTCAGAATCAGGATATTTCGCCCGAAGTACTTCGATGACCGGTGTCGTCAGAATGATGTCCCCGATGTACTTAAGTCGGCTTACGAGGATTTTCAATATGGTGTCCGCCATCTATTCACGTAATAACTCCAAAAGTCCATGTTGGAATAAAGGTTCTCCACGCCATAATATCTGTCTTCGGGGTTGTCGGTGTCTCTAGTAAGTCGGAAATCGATGACAACTCTCTGGTTAGTTGAAGGCTGGATATACATCCACCTCTCGCTATATGCGCCGCGGCATTCTACGTAATCAGGTGGGCCACACACCACGTAGAACATACCCATGGGGGTGCGCCACCCGTCGATGCAAGTGGAGAAAAGTCGGTTTGCTTCGCTCACGCGTTTGTAATAATCGTTCATCTTGACATGTCCACCGCCATCCTGCCAGAACTTGAGGAGGTTTACCTTGACCGCTGAATCGGTTTTCACATTAGTAATCTTTTGAAGCTGTCCCGGCGACACGATGTAACGGAGCGAGTTCACCATTTGCGGAAGGTCATCTGCCACATCAGGGAAGTATTTTCCCCTCACTCGAAAAGTGAGGAAACTAGTCGCGCTCCGGCCCGAAGGGTCGCGAGCTGAGACTTTCAAGACATAATTGCCTGCCTCAGGATTTGGGACGCCTCCGAGTATGTACGTGAAACCTTTTCCAACTGCCACGGGTAAGAGGAATCTATAAACATGAGTTGTGTCTACCCCAACCAGACAGGGATCATAGCCGAGTCCGCCGGATAAGATGCTCGATCCACTAAAGCCCGAAGGAAGGCGTTCGTGGCTTTCCAACTTGAAGACATCAAAGAACACAGAATCACTGGCGCTCTTCTCGGAAAAAAGGACAGTGAAGAACTTCAGCGTATCCGAAAGGAGACCCGCATTTTTCAGTATGAACGGAGTAATTCTCCGTCCCTCTCCGAGCGTGTCGAAGCGCGCCAGCATTAGGATATCGCTTAGATAGATTTGCCGACCGGACAATTCAGGTATTTCTTTTCGAAATCTCCGCGACGATTTTTCACCGCTTACTTCGTCCGTCGTAACTATTTCAGAAATATACTCCCCCGCATTGACCCTGAAGGAAACGAGTGAAGCGTCATACGAGCTGTCGGAAAATGAAGGATAGGCCTTTCTCCATACGACACGTTGTATTTCCCTTGACTGGTAAGGCTCGCCATCATGGAACAGTCGTACATTTAAGATATATCGGGCACGAAATAAATCGCCGACCTTCTCAAATTTCAGCCGGTTTTCCTGGACGCTCACATAAACATCCAGGCGTTGCCCTGAGGAATCGGCAGTACTGATGAAGGAGGCGTCAAATTCAGGCAAACTAGACTTCGTTGTGACGTAATAATAGAAACATCCGGTAACGTACGACGCGGTTTCGCTGCTTGAGCCGCAGCTTTCTAAGCTCAGCATCGCCGCGACCGCGATGCTAAAACTCGTCGCTCTTAACGCGCTCGATGTCTGCACCAAGCCCTCTGAGTTTTTTTTCTATGTGCTCGTAGCCTCTGTCCATATGATAGACGCGCAGGACTTCAGTCGTCCCTTCCGCGACCAATCCTGCGAGTATCAACGAGGCGCTCGCCCTAAGGTCCGTCGACATTACCTTCGCTCCCTTCAGCGACGCGACTCCCTTAACGACGGCGACGTTCTCTTTAACTTCTATATTCGCGCCAAGCCTGACGAGCTCCGGGACATGTTTAAACCGGTCGAAATATATGTTGTCAGTAACGACAGCGGACCCGGTCGAACGAGACATCATCGCTATCCATTGCGCCTGCATGTCTGTCGGAAAACCGGGATAAGGAGCCGTCGAAACGTCAACCGGCTTTACGCTATCTGGGGCCTGAATTCGAACAGAGTTTGCGGAGACATCGAGCTTTGCACCAGTCTCTTCTAGTTTTGAAATCAGCGCGGAGAGATGACCGGGCTCGCACCGATCGACGGAGATGGAACCTCCAGCCATCGCGCCTGCGACGAGGAACGTTCCAGCTTCTATGCGATCAGGGATATTCATAAATTCGACGGGATGAAGTTCATCGACGCCCTCTATGGTAACGGTGGAAGTTCCCAACCCCACGATGTGCGCTCCCATCTTTTTCAGCATTTCGCCGAGCGCGACAATTTCGGGCTCGAGCGCGGCATTACTGATTACCGTCGTGCCCACGGCAAGCACCGCGGCCATCATAACATTCCCAGTCGCACCGACACTGGACACGTCAAAATTCACGCGCGCGCCCTTGAGCTTCTTAGCCTTGGCAATTATATACCCAGAGTCCAGCGACACCTCCGCGCCGAGTTTTTCCATCCCTTCGAGATGAAGGTTGACCGGACGGGGGCCCCAGGCGCAACCGCCTGGCATGGAAACCTTCGCATAACCGTATCGCGCAAGGAGCGGACCCAACACATAGATCGAGGCGCGCATCTTCTTCACGAGTTCATAGGGCGCCTCGAAATTTGACACATGGCCGGTATCAATCGTTTGCGTCGTGCCGGATAGAGAGATTTTCGCTCCAAGCGTCGACATGAGGCTGGACATCGTGGAGACATCCATTAGATCCGGCGTGTTGTCAATTCTGAAAACGCCGGGCGCGAGCAAGGCTGCCGGCATAAGCGCGAGAGACGCGTTCTTCGCGCCGCTCACTTCTATATTCCCGGAAAGTTTCTTGCCGCCATTTATCAAAAACTTGTACATGCTAATTCAGGCTCTCGTTTGTAATAAAAAATCGAAGCGGTTCAAGACAACCCTTCCTTTATGTACCGTCGGGTAGCGATGAGCGTGGAAAATAGACCGAGCAGCGTCGATATCCCGATAATAGCCGCGTAAAACTCAGGCGGTGGAAGCGCCTGGATGAGTATGTTCTCCTGCATCAAGACCAGCGCGGCCTGCATCACTCCATATATTGCGGCGGCAGCTATCGCTCCGCCTGTAAAACCCTGGATCATGCCGCCCAGAAGAAAAGGCATCCTCACGAAACTCCTTGACGCGCCGACAAGTTTCATCGTGTCGATTATCCGCTTCTTGTAAGAAATAGCCAGACGCATCGAATTATAGACAAGGAAAATCGACAATAGCACCAGGGCCCCGCCGAATCCCAGAATGACCGCGTAAAATAGTCTCACGCGTTTGTCTATCAGCGTCAGGAGAATTTTTCTATACTTCACTGACTCCACGCCGGGTATCTGACCGATCTTCGAACTTATCGCTGCGACGCCTTCCGAATTCTTGAAGCTGTTTCTGACGAATACCTTGAACGACGCGGGGAGAGGGTTAAAATCCAACACCTGTTGTATATCCTGCCCAAATTCCTCCTTGAAAATACTTGCAGCTTCGTCCTTGCTGATGTACTTCACACTGCTTATTCCTCTTGTCGCAAGGAGCTGCTGCCTCACATCCTGAACCTGTTGCGTGCCGAGAGAATCAGACAGGAAAACCTCTATCTCAACTTTGCTCTTCAAATAATCAAGGAACTTTTCAGCCTGGACGGTAGTAAGGTAGAAACTCCCAAGAAGCGTGAATGAAAGCGTGACCATGACGATCGAAAATGTCGCGCTAAGTCTGGCCCGCCCCAGCCCGCTGAAAGCCTCCCTCAAAAGGAAAAAGAACCTTCTCAATATTCCGTCCTCCCTTCCTTGTAGCTTCCGATAAGTTTGACGTGAGGACAGATTTCTCTCAAATGTTCGATCGCCTTAGACTGCGCTTCCCCGAACACTCCGCCTCTGAAATCGACAAAGAATTTATACTCCCACGGCCTGCCAACGTTCGGTATAGAGTCTATGGATAAGAGATCGATGTCCCGAATCGCGAATACGCTTAAACTCTTGTGGAGCGCCCCCGGCTGGCTCTTGACACTGAATATGACCGTGGTCTTGTCGGCGTCACCGGGAACATAGCTCTCTCGCGTCACGACGAGGAACCTTGTAAAATTCTTTCCGTCGCTTTCGATATGCTTCTTGAGAATCTTCAGTCTGTAATCTTCCGCTGCGGAGAGGCCTGCTATCGCCGCAACAGACGGGTCTCCTAATTCGGAGACGAACTTCGCAGCTCCTGCCGTATCATAATATTCGGCCTGCGACAGACCTGCTCCATGTATGAACTTTCTGCATTGCAGCAAAGCTTGAGGATGCGAATACACCTTTTTTATCCCGGAAAGTTTCGCGCCACCGACGCCGAGAAGCATGTGCGAGATCCGCAGTTTGATTTCGCCGGTCACGTAAACCGACTGCTCGTCCAGAAGGTTGAACACTTCGCGTATTCCGCCGTTGAGCGTGTTTTCGACCGGGACGATACCGCAGTCGACTTTTCTCTTCGCGATGGCGTGAAAAACATCCGCGAAAGTTTTTTGAGGAATAAGATCCAATTTGTTCGATTTGAAATATCGTTTGGCGGCGAGTTCACTGTACGCCCCCTTTTCTCCCTGAAACGCAATTGTAATTTTTTTCATTGGCCTAAAAGTTAGATTCGTCTTTCCAAAGTGTTATCTGCCACGGCGCCGAAGATGAAGTACGCTCCATTTCAAAATATGCTTTGCCGTCCACCTCTTCAATATCCGCGGGATTGAACGCGACCGTTAAAGTGAATCCCCTGGTGACCGTGGCGTGAAGCGAGTCTTCAGTAAGAGACAGGATATTGTTCCAGTTTAAGATGAGCCTGTTGACGTACTTAAACATACCGCTGGTGGATCTCATCTCCTCATCTCTCCCCCAGGAAACCGAGACTCCCCTGCTATAGTCCATGTAAGTGAAAGTAAAATTCGGCGCGATGAGCTTCGAGTAAACAGTGGTGTCTTTGAATGTGTAAGCGTAGACGAAATTCCGGAACACGCCGTCGACTGTCGACTGGTCGGAAATGAAACTCGATGGCGCGGTCTGCTGTGTCGCAAGCTTCGGCGCGAATGGGTTTTCACAACCGATCAACACAAGTGTCAATATCGCAAACAGAGTCCACTTCATTGAGTGCTGAACTGGGCTTTCAGATCGCTCCAGGTTTTTACTGTGTCGCTGGTGCCGGAATCCACCCATCTGTAAATCGACCAGCTTCCGTTCGGATTAACTCCCAGATAAAACTGGAGGTTCCCCTGCACCTGTTGAATGTTGCTCGCGACCTTGTTCGGCCAGAGGAGCGTGTAGTTCGCGCTATAATATGCCGAGTCGGTGTATGGAACGAGCTGGATTGATGAAAGGACGAGAGCGGAGCTGGATGAGGTGGAAGATTGGCTGATAAGGTTATTGAAATAAGATTGCTCTGAACTTATGTCCCAATTCTGGAAGATTGCCCGGTACTGACTGGCTGCTCTGGGCGAGGGCATGAAGCTGAAGCTTTGACCGCCGGATGTAGGATCGGAAAAACAAGCAATATAGTTGATCACGTTTCTGTCAGAGATTGCATTCTGAAGGTTCTGAACGACAATGTCCGGGGATGTTGGCGGTAGAAAATCTGAGCGACCTTGCTGTGGAGGTTCCGGCGTTCTCGTCTGAAATATGTTACAGCCGGAAAACAGAATAAGCAGCGCCAGGAATGTCAGACGGGGCTTGGCCATCAAACAACGATCCGCCCCTCCAGCGCTCGCACGAGCGTCGCCTCGTCGGCAAATTCAAGATCACCCCCGACGGGCACTCCGCGGGCGATCCTCGTGACTCTGATTCCCAACGGTCTGAGCAAGTTACCCAGATAGATCGTGGTAGCCTCTCCCTCAACATCCGGATTCATCGCAAGTATTACTTCCTTCACGCCGCCACCGAGACGATTCAAAAGCTCTCTCACTCTCAGCTGCTCCGGCGTAACTCCCTCCAGCGGGTTCAACGCCCCGCCAAGCACATGGTACACACCCTGAAATTCGTTCGTCTTCTCGAGTGCCATCACGTCGCTGGGATCCTCGACGACACAAATCGATGTGTGATCGCGAGACTGGTCGGCGCAGATAGAGCAGGGATCGTTCTCCGTAATATTCAGACAAATCGAGCAATACCTGATCCGCCTCTTAACATCTACAATCGCCGACGCCAGCCGATCCGCGTCTTCGTTACCGGACTTCAGAATATGAAGCGCAAGACGCTGCGCCGTTTTTCTTCCTATTCCAGGAAGCTTGCTCAATTCGCCGATCAGAGATTCCAAAGCTTGTGACGTGTATATCATAGTCTTCAGTCGCCGGAAAAAACTCCAGCACTTCCTGACAAATTGATTAAAGTGAAAGGAGATAGGACAACGGACAGCATCAAGATATTCCGCCGAACTTAAAGCCAGGAAGCATAGACATTAGCCCGCCCGTGCTGGCTCCGAGATGATCTGTAGCCATCTTCTCCGCCTTTTGAAGCGCGTTATTTGTAGCAGCTGCGATTAGATCCTCCGCCATCTCTTTATCCTCAGGCTTCAGCAAATCCGGTTCCAACTCGACCTTCAATATGTCGCGTTTTCCGTTCGCGGTCACCTTGACCATTCCTCCGCCGGCTTCACCGACAACACTCATCCCCTCGAGTTCCTTCATCGCCTTCTCAAGGTTCTTCTGCAAATCAGAAAACAACTTCTGCATGTTGCCAAAATCATTCATTTTAAACTCCTCAGCGAAATATATCTCATTAAACCCCGTTCTTCAAATTACGGCTGGTCAGCAGAGCACGAAATCTATCTCGTGTCTTTCCATGTTTACGCGTACGACTTTGACTCTCACTCGGTCGCCGAGCTGATAAACCTTCCCGCTCCGTCTTCCCTTCAACTGGAACTGTCCCTGCGCGAATGTATAGTAATCATCCATTTCCCTGACGTGCACCAGTCCCTCAACGAGAAGGTCGTCGACCTCCACAAACAGGCCGAAGCTTGTTACCCCCGCTATCGTCCCCTCAAATTCGTCGCCGAGATGTTCTTCCATGAACTGGACCTGTTTCACTTTCACCGACTCGCGCTCGGCTTCGACAGCTCTTCTTTCAGCCTCACTGGAAAGCTTGCAAACGTCCGAAAGATTCTTTCTTAGTGAATGGAGGTCATCTGCTTCCTTCCCCGATTCATAGGCGAAGAGGAGACGGTGAACTATCAGATCTGGATAACGTCTGATGGGAGACGTGAAATGCGTGTAGTACTTAAACGCGAGGCCGTAGTGCCCGATGTTTTTTTCCGAGTAAATTGCCTTTGCCATCGAGCGCAGCATTATATCGTTTATCAGGTATTCTTCAGGCTTGCCTTCAACGGCTTTCAGAAGTCGCTGAAGTTGCTTCTGGCCGACGCTGCCGTCATAGTTGAGATTATAACCGAAGTGTGAGACGAAGACAGCGAGCTCGCGAATGCGGTCCGGATCCGGAACGTCGTGAACCCTATAGACAAAAGGCTTCGCTTTCACGCCATGCTTGCCGATATGCGCCGCGACAGTTTTGTTCGCGAGGAGCATGAACTCCTCGACGAGGCGGTGACTATCGAGCCGCTGTTTCTTGACGATCTCAACCGGTCTTCCAAGCTCGTCGAGGACAAACTTTGCCTCCGGAAGATCAAAATCTATGCTCCCCGCCCTATTCCTCAACCTCGTGAGAGTCTTCGCGAGCTTGTCCATCTCGACGACCAAGTCGGCGAAATCCCCCTTCCCTGTTTCAATTATCTTCTGTACTTCTTCGTAAGTGTACCGTCGTTTGCTCCGTATCACCGACTTGGCAAATCTGTATTCTTCCACTTTTCCGGTGGGACGAATCTTCATTATCACTGAATAGGTAAGACGATCGACGCCAGGATTAAGGCTGCAAATATCGTTCGAAAGTTTGTGCGGCAGCATCGGAATCACGCCGCTCGTCAGATAAACGCTCGTTCCTCGCGAATACGCCTCGGCATCCAGCGCGCTTCCTTCACGGACGTAGTGGCTCACGTCCGCGATATGGACTCCCAGTTCGAGAAGGTCATCCGAAATCTGCTTCAGAGAAACCGCATCGTCAAAATCACGCGCGTCTTCAGGATCAATAGTGACGATGACTTCATTCCTCAAGTCAAGACGCGACGCAATTTCATCCGCGGGAATCGCCTCGTCGATCGATTCAGCCTCACGATTAACCGGTGACGGAAAGTCCTTCCGGAGATTGAACTGCGCGGCTATGCTTTCGAGTTCGACGTCAGGATTGCCGGCAGCTCCGAGCACTTTAACTACATCTGCAGAGAAGCCGCTGTACCGGTCGACAAGAAGTTTCGCTATGACCTTGTCGCCCTCTACAGCGCCGTTCAATTTCTTCCGCGAGACATCTATGTTCGCGGGAAGATCACGGTCTCTGAGCAGTATCTTATACGAACTTCCGACTCTTTCTACGGTGCCAATGATTCGTCTCTCTTCGCGTTCCAGCACCTCGGTGACCTTGGCGATGAGAACCTTTCCAGACCCTCCGACAATTCTTACAGCCACCCTGTCGCCCGGGGACGCGTGTCCAAGTCCATCCGGAGAAACCACGATTTGAAGTTTGATATCCTCCCCGCCGATTTTCCCCTCTGGCTCAACGAGTATGTTGCCTCCCTTGTCGAAGTTCAGTCGGCCGACGGCGGTTTCGATCACTTGTGAAGGCGCGAACTTTCTCCTTCCAGTCTGGCGAACGCCCCCCTTCTGTTCGAGTTGCCTTAGCGCCTGCTTGAATCTGGCGTACTCATGCTCCGAAGTATAACCAAGGACTTTGGCTAATTGTCTCTTCTTAAAGGAGGCGAGAGGATTGCGTTTAAGGAAGGATTCTATCTCCTTCCCAATGTCCTCGGCCTTCTTACCACGTTTAGTTTTGGGTGAAGTTTTTTTCATACTCTGCCTTGTACTTCACGATAGCGTCACAGATGCCGCGGGCCACCAGGTGTTGTCCGCGGACGCTCCCCAGGAAACGCGCTTCGCGAGGGTTAGAAAGATATCCGGTCTCCACGAGCACGGCAGGCATCGAGGCGCCTATGAGGACATAGAATCCTGCCTGGCCCACGCCGTTATCCCGTTCGTGCGCTACTCTCGACACGTTCTTCTCGATCAACTCTGCCAGGTTTTCAGAGTACTTGACGTAGGCGCTGTGCGCCATTGTAGTAAGGATGATGTTGTCGGCATCGTACGACCGGTAGGTCTTTTCGTAATTGTTCTCGTATTTTATCGCGGCGTTTTCCTGAGCGGCAATGCGAATCGCCTCGGCGGTCTTCCCGGGTCGCAGGAAAAAAGTCTCGACGCCGTGCATCGGGTTGGGCTTGGTCGGCATGGAATTGCAGTGAATGCTTATGAAGAGTTTGCCGCCTGCCTCGTTCGCGATCTCGCCCCTCTTGTACAGCGGGATGAACACGTCTTTATCGCGTGTCATGACGACCTTGACATTGGGCAACGCCTCGTGGAGGTCCCTCCTCAGATCGAGTCCGATCGCGAGCGCAACGTTCTTTTCTTCGATTCCATACATCCCTGTCGTGCCGGGATCTTTGCCTCCGTGGCCCGGATCGAGCACGATGACATTCAGTTTCCAATTCTTCTTCTCATTATCGAGTTTCTGCTGAATCTCTTCCGACAATATCTTCTGAACGTTCTGGCTCGAATAAAGCGCGATGATGACCGTGTTTGCGGTGCTGTCAACGAAGACGTGCTTGGATACGAACTTCTGCCTAAGGCGAAAGCTGAGCTGAACGGATTTCGGATTTTGTATTGCGATCACGTTCGAGTAGACGCCCGTCGAAGGGAGTGAGTCGAGGCCCGGCACGTCGGCAGTAGCGGGCATCAAAGTAACATACAGCATGTCGGGATTGCCTCCCAAACCGCTCGACGTCAGAGAAGCTTCGTAAGCCTTCGGGAGAGATTGCATGCCGATTTCAATGACCGCCCCATTCACTTTCGGCTCGACCCGGATACTTGTAATCTTAGGCAAGCTTTGTTGCTCAGGTGAAAAGGTGAACTCTGATTGCTCTTTATCGTATGACAGTGTGCCCTGGATGATTCTGGAAAAATACTCAGCGGCATATTCGGCTGGCATGTAAAGTTTGCCGTTCGCTTCGAGCACTGGGAGCGGCATTTGCATGGCGGTGGTCTCACCGCGCAATGATACAACGACAAACCCGTTCGAGGGAGTGAACAAAAGACTTCCGTAATTCGAGTAGACGCTTAATTTGTCGGTCGCTTTCAAGACAAATGTGTTAAGGCTAAGAGCGCGCGCGACTTCACCGATAGAAACATAGACATGATTCAGCTCCTGGAAGCCGCCTATGTAACTTGTGCCGGTCGCAGAATGCAAGGCTACGAGCTTCGGCTGTGCCGCTGCTGGAGCGCAATAGAGGAGTATCGCCGCCAGGACAATTCTAAAACGCATGAGTCCCCTTTCTCAACTCGATTCCGTATAGGAACAGGGGCACGTCGTACTTTACAGGGTCAATCGGGTCGAGAGACTTTAGTCTCTCCGTTATCTCCGATGCCGTCTTCCAGTTGTCTGTCTTTCTCCTGGTCAGCTTCAACTTTCTAGCCGCCCTCGATACGTTGACGTCGAGGGGGATGATAAGCTTGTCCGTCCCGAGCCAGTCGTAAAATCCAAAATCGATATCATCTTTTCTTGTCATCCATCTTAGAAACATATTCATTCTTTTGCAAGCACTCCCTTCGCGAGGGCTCGCCAGAAGAGCGCGCGCTCGCGGGCTTAACGCACCGCCCAAACCGGCAGGAAGATCTACCGACTTAAGTTCTTCCAGCAGCGCAGTCAGCACCCCGTGCGAAGTCCTCTCCCCAGCCTGCATCATTTTCTTTTCCAGAGCGCCGCCCTTTTGCAGGACCGAAGCTATCGAGAAAAGTATCTGCGCAATATCCAGCCCCGTGATATTCTTGTACGCAAACTGGACATGGCCATCCAAGCTTTTGAGCATCAACCGATAGTCAAAGTTCAGCATTGATTTGTAAGGCGAATTGCCGAGTTGTGCAAAGACCTTCTCCAGCGATCTGAGAATCGCGTATCGAGGGCCTATCGCGAACATTGCCGCGATAAATGCGGCAGTCTCGATGTCCCTTTTCTCTCGGAACCTCTTCGGAAAACCGATGGGATCTGAAACAAAAAACTCCTCCGGTGAACTCCTTTTATTTCCAGCTTCGTAAAGAAGTTGAAGCCGCTCGAGACCGGAAGTCATGAACTAAACCGTGTTGAATCCAAACGAGAAATATTCCCCTGTCTCAACATTATCGGGTACCCAATAAGTTGTACATCGTGCAGCTCACCGCCCGCGTCCCCCTGATAAGACAATCCGCCGACTCTTCTTGAGAACCGGCGGCACTTCTGTAATCATCTTAGTCGGAACGGCGGGATTCGAACCCGCGACCCCTACCACCCCAAGGTAGTGCGCTACCAGGCTGCGCCACGTTCCGGTAGTGTTAAAATAGCTCTTCGGACTGAACCAAACAATGAGAGTCTTCTGAAGGCGCAACGAATTTCTGTTTCAGGCTTTGCCGGAGAGCTTTTCAACCAAATCACTTAGAAAAGCACGGGTCTCAAGAAGTGTTTGCTTGAGGTCATCCGAAGACTCGACAGCAACTTCCGTCTCAACAAGTTGCGAAGTGCCGTCGCCCGGCTTGGAACCCAGAACCTTCTTCGCCCCTTCGATCGTGAAACCTTGCTCGCGGACAAGGCGCTTGATCTCAAATATGAGACTGATGTCCTTGTTCGTGTAAATCCTATTCCCGGCGCGATTCTTTGCAGGGTTAAGTTCAGTGAATTGAGACTCCCAATACCTGAGCACATGCTGCTCTAAACCAGTTATGCGGCTCACTTCGGAGATGGAGTAGTAAAGTTTCTTGAACTCGAAATCCTTCATCTGGCGAAATTATAACACATTACAAAAATAATTGCAAATCTATGTTAGATAAATCTCGTAAGTTTTTCGATTTGGAATTACATCTCCCCAAAGATAAATTTAACTATAAGCGCCATTAGCTCAATTGGATAGAGCAACAGACTTCGGATCTGTAGGTTGGGGGTTCGACTCCCTCATGGCGCACTCATTTCAAACATTTCCCCTTTTCATCAGCTCGGAAGGTCACGATTGTGATCGCTCGAAAGATGCTGGGACTCAGGAATGACCCGCAGGCGTAAACTAATCGCTTTATGGTAGCGAGAGTTACGCTTTCCCCTCTACTTTGCTTCTCGATCCACCACCGGTCTTCAGCAGATGCGAGGGAGCTGTTCGCCAGTCAGCATGTCGACGACGCGAGTGCCGCCAATCCTGCTTTTCATTACAACGGTTCCTGGATGCTTCTCCACCACTTCGCCAATAACAACGGAATCTTTTCCGAGGGGATGTCTGCGCATCGCGGTAAGGAGCGTCTCCGAATCCTCTGGCGACACGAATGCGAGAAGCTTTCCCTCGTTTGCTATATAGAGCGGATCAAGTCCGAGTATCTCGCAGGCCGCTCTCACTTCATCGGTAACAGGAATGCACTCCTCCGCCAGAACAATCCCGAGGTTCGCCTGCTCCGCGATCTCATTCAGCGTAGTAGCGACGCCCCCGCGCGTCGGATCCCTGAGGACGTGCACGTTCCTCGTCGCCTCAAACATTTCCTGAACCATAGCGTTAAGAGGAGCTGTATCGCTCTCAATAGTTGTTTCAAATTCCAAACCTTCACGGACGGACATGATCGCGATGCCGTGCAGAGCGATATTTCCATTCACGATGATCTTGTCCCCCGCCCTGATATTCTTGGGACTTATATCCACTCCATCCCCGACGATGCCGATTCCGGATGTGTTTATAAAAATCTTGTCACCCTTGCCGCGATCAACTACTTTCGTGTCGCCCGTGACCAGGAGTACTTCGGCCCTCTTCGCTGCTTCCTGCATCGAAAGCACGATCTTCCAGAGATCATCGATTGGAAGACCTTCTTCGATTATGAATCCCGTGGAAAGATAAAGCGGTCTTGCGCCACACATCGATAGATCGTTGACCGTCCCATTCACCGCGAGTTCACCTATATCCCCTCCCGGAAAGAAGATCGGGTTAACGACATAGGAATCGGTGGAGAATGCGAAGCGGTTTCCACCGAGAGTAAAAATCGCGCCGTCGTGAAGCGGCGCTAACAGCTCGTTCTTGAACTGCGGGAGAAACATCTTCTCTATCAGCTGGTGGGTGAGTTTGCCTCCGCTGCCGTGCGCGAGAAGAATATTGGCGTACTCTGATTTCGGAATTGGACAGGCAAAACCGCCGCTGAAGTCTATGACTGAATTTTCCGCTATCTTCTTCACTGCATCTTCATTTGATTTCATCAACTCGCTCCCTTGAATCGCCCATAATGGAAATAAGCGGCGCACGCCCCTTCCGAAGAAACCATCGGAGCGCCTAAAGGATGTTCCGGTTTGCAGTCCTTCCCAAAGGCAAGGCATTCATGAGGCTTCTTAAGACCCTGCAAGATTTGGCCCGCTATGCAGACGGGCGACTCCTGAGTTTCGATGCCGACCACGTCGAATATCTTCTCAGCGTCGTGCATTTCAAATTCAGGTTTCAAACCCCATCCGCTATTCGAAATCAATCCGATGCCCCGCCACTTCCTGTCTACCACTTCAAAAACATCGGAGAGCAGCTTCCTGGCCGGAATGTTCCCTTCGCGCCTGACTGCTCTCGAATATTGATTCTCGACAATGGCCCTTCCCTCCTCAAGCTGTTTGACGGCCATGTAAATTCCCTGAAGTATGTCCACCGGCTCGAAGCCGGTAACCACGATCGGCGCCTTATATGTCTCGGCAATTGGAAAATACTCTTCGTATCCCATCACGGTACAGACGTGACCTGCGGCAAGGAACGCCTGCACGAGATGTGAGGGCGAAGATAATATCGTCTCCATTGCCGGTGGAACCAGGACATGTGAGGTCAGAACGGAAAAATTGTCAATGTGCTGCTGCTTCGCATGCCATACGGCCATCGCGTTGGCGGGTGCGGTGGTCTCGAAGCCGACCGCAAAGAAAACAACCTTCTTTCCGGGATTATTCTGCGCGAGCTTAACCGCATCGAGCGGTGAATACACAACCCTAACGTCGCCACCTTCCGACTTCACCGTTAGAAGATCCTCAGATGAGCCCGGCACCCGGAGCATATCGCCGAATGATGTGAATATGACATCGCTCCGGCTCGCGATCACGATTGCCTTATCGATTATCTCCAGCGGCGTCACACAGACTGGACAGCCGGGACCGTGAACCAGCGTGATCTCCTGAGGTATCAGATGATCGATACCGAACTTGACTATGGCGTGCGTCTGCCCGCCACATATCTCCATCAAAGTCCATTCGCGCGTCGTCATGCTCCGTATTTTCTCAGCATACCTTAGCGCCGTGTCAGGATCTCTATATTCGTCTATGTATTTCATCGCTCTGTTTCCCGTACGTTCGGAAAGTGGTTCAATGCGGGGTCAGTGGAATGTTTCATATCAAAGTTCCGAGTTTCTTTTCGCCGCAACGAATATCTGTCCGAGCGAGATTCCGCCGTCGTTTGGAGGAATGCGCTGATGCCAATAGACACTAAACTGATGCTTGGCAAGCGTTCGTACTGTCTTCTCCGTTAGGTACCTATTTTGGAAGCATCCGCCCGAAACAACAACCATTTGTTTAGATGTACTCTCAGCTATGGCAAGTATAAAGTTCACCAGTGTGTTATGAAACTTTCCCGAAATTTCTTGTGATGAAATGCCGGAACGAACGTCCGCCACGAGAGCACGGATCATCGGTTCCCAGTCTATGTTTCGTTCCGCATCGTAGAAGGCGTTCGCCTGTCTTTCCTCGACTCGAAAAGGATACGACTCACCCGTCGACACCTGATCCAGTGCAAACTCAAGCTCCATTGCCCCCTGTCCCTCAAAGCTCACCGTTTGCCTGAGACCGGTAATCGAGGCGACCGCGTCGAACATCCGACCTGCGCTTGTCGTGTAAGGAGAATTCACACCTGACTTGAGCATCTTGTTCAGAAGGGTCAAGGAATGATTATCGAAAGACTTCAAAGGTGGAAGATCATCCATCCGAAACGCGTCGTCGCCAAAAACTTCATAGAGAATTCCAATCGCCGTCCGCCTGGGTTCCTTCACGGAAGCTGTACTCCCGGGGAGTCTGAACGGACGGAAAGAGGCGGCCCGCCTGTACGCGCGGCCGTCCGTAACAAGGAACTCTCCCCCCCAGATCATGCCGTCCTCGCCGTAGCCGGTGCCGTCCCACGAAACTCCGAGCACCTCCTGGTCGATTTCATTCTCCGCCATGCAGGAGGCAATGTGAGCTAGATGATGCTGCACGCCCTCCATAGGCACCGAGAGTTTGCGCGCGAACTGTGTCGAAAGATAATCGGGATGAAGATCGTGTACCACCTTATCCGGTTTTACATCGAAGAGTTTCTGTAGATCATCCTGCACCTTGCCGAAGGTCTGGTATGCCTCGGCGGTTGAGAGATCGCCAATATGCTGGCTGACGAAAACGTTCCCATCTGATTTGACGGCCACGGTGTTCTTCAGGTGCCCACCGACGGCAAGCAACGACCGTCTACTGCTCGACTCTTGCCACGAACTTCCCGTCTCATCATTAAGTGCAACAGGAAAAGGCGCATAACCGCGGGCGCGACGAACAACCTGCACGCGCCCCATCATGAGGCGCACCACCGAATCATCCACCTGCCTCTCGATCGGCCTGTCGTGTACCAGGAAGAGATCCGCCACTCCTTTTAATCGATCGACTGCTTCTTTCTCATTGATGCATATCGGCTCGTCAGATAAATTTCCGCTTGTAGCAACCACCGGCACGCCCAATTCATGCATCAGAATATGGTGTAAAGGCGTATACGGAAGCATCGCTCCCAAATATGGATTGCCAGGAGCGACGGCTCCTGAAAGTAACCTAGGATCAGAAGGAGATTTGCTCCTCATGAGAACAATCGGAGACTCTGGAGATAGGAGAAGCCTTCTTTCCGCTTCGGAGATCTCGCATTCAGCCGCAAGGCGCTCCAGGGAATCATACATGAGCGCGAATGGCTTTTCTTCCCTTCCTTTTCTTTTGCGTAGTAGCTTCACAGCATCGTCGTTCGTTGCATCGACAAAAAGCTGGAATCCGCCGAGGCCTTTCAGTGCGACTATCTTCCCGGAGCGGATCGCCTTGACGGCTTCGCCCAACGCATCGGCATGCGTCGTAATTACACTTCCCTTTTCATCCCACAGCTCCAGGTGCGGCCCGCACTTCGGACACGCAATCGGCTGAGCATGAAATCTTCGATTTGTCGGGTCTTCATACTCCGCACGGCACTCTTCACACATTTCAAACGTAGCCATCGTCGTGTTCGGCCGGTCGTAAGGCAACGCCCTGATAATACTGAAACGAGGACCGCAGTTTGTGCAATTTGTAAACGGGTAGAGATACCTTCTGCTGCGCCGGTCGAAGATCTCGGAAAGGCAATCCGGGCATGTAGCGATATCAGGTAACACCAGAGCGCCCTTTTTGCCCACAAAGTCGCTTTCTCTTATTTCAAATCGGTCGTAACCTAACGGGTCGAGGTAAGACTCCTCCATCCCTTGAATGTACGCCAGAGAAGGTTTCTCTTTCTCCAGTCTGGTGATGAACGAATCGATCCATTCTCTCTCTCCTTCAGCTTCCACAACGACACCCTGGGGAGTGTTAATCACGTATCCATGCAGACCCATTTCCACGGCAAGGCGGTAAACGAAAGGACGATATCCAACCCCCTGCACGATGCCGTGTATCATTAAGCGCAGCCTTAGGAACTGACTCCTCGCTGGCACTTTAGCCTTCATCGGCGATTTCTATTTCCACGACCTGCAAATCATCTCCGGAAATCACTTCGACGTGATCGCCTCCGCAGGTCGGGCACTTAAACGCGAACCGTTCTAACGGTGATTCGAGACCGCAGTCGCCGCACTTCACCACGATGCCGACCTTCTCGACCTCAAGGCTGCATTTTTCCAGCGAAGTCCCGGCGGTGATCGCCGTAAAACTAAACTCGAGCGAATCGGCAACAACTCCGGCGAGTTCTCCCAATCTTACTTTCACCCTCTTCACTTTGGAGGGGAGAACATCGCTGGTATTCTCTTTCACGATTTCCAGAATACTTTCGGCTACCGAGAGTTCATGCATTGACTAGATCCCGCTGTTATCATCGATCAGGAATAACATGCCTAGGCTCTCAAGCTCCGCGTATATCTTCAACATCGCCGATTTGTTTAAGGTAACTGAATACGGATTTCGCTTCCTCTTCATCGACTTTGCTTATGGCGAATCCGACGTGGACAATTACGTAGTCGCCCAATTTGGCCTCGGGGACGTAGGCGAGACATACTTCTTTTGTTATCCCGCCAAAGTCGACTTTGCCCATCGTCATACCGGACGGATTCTCTTCTATCTTAACTATTTTACCGGGCACACCCAGGCACATTAGATTTCCTGTCAGTTTCTGATAGTTAAAGAAAGTTTTTTGCTCAAGAAGCACGATACGATTTAATTTACGCGTAGTTTTGCCGTATTCAAGCCACCCGCCAGGAGCTAGGAGTACTCCGTTGCTGTACCATTTCGACGGGAGTTGTCTCTTGTGTCGTTTGGAATTATCCGAATGAACGACCCAATAGCTATCTAAAGTGCAAATTCCCCACCGAAGGATTTGTTTGAATATTCTCGAAACCAATCTGTCGTCGTTTCGTACTCTGGAAAGAACAATTAAATCAGAGGGTCTAAAAATGCCTACCGGGAAGAAAGGTAAAAAGAGAAAACGTTGGATAGTAGCCGCAGTGATTGTGCTCGTTCTGGGGGTTGGAGCATTCTTGGTCGGAAAATCCAAAGCGGATGGTACCGCTGGGGGGCCTCCAAGCGTCAAGGTAACCAAAGGGACAATTGTTGAGAAGGCGCTGGCAGTCGGAACAATCGAACCTGAGAACGAGATATCGATCAAGTCACGCGTGAGCGGAGTTGTCAAGAAGCTGTATGTCGATGTCGGATCGTACGTCCGAGCAGGCGAACCTATTCTTGAAGTCAAACCGGACCCGACACCAGTCGAGCTTGCTGACGCTAAGAGGCAACTGGAGTTGGCGCAGGTCGACTTCGAAAATGTCAGGAAAGAGAAGGACAGGCAGACACTTCTGCATCAGCGCTCGCTGATCTCCGATCAGGATTTTGAGAACACGCAGAAAGCTTTCAGGGAATCCGAGTTGCGCGTAAAGATAGCCAAGGAAAAACTCGAGCTGATGCAAAGCGGCGCGGTGACTATAGACAGCACGAAAATAGAATCGATAATTTACGCTCCGATAAGCGGTTATGTACTTACAAGGACAGTCGAGGTTGGAGATCCAGTCACTCCTCTCACATCGTACCAGGAGGGGACAGTTCTGATGAAGATGGCCAACATGAGCAATCTCGTGTTCAAGGGAACCGTGGATGAGATTGACGTCGGCAAACTTCGCGAAGGAATGCCTGCCGAACTTCGAATTGGAGCTCTACCCGGAGATAGCGTTCCGGGCAGGCTTTCCAAGATTTGGCTGCAAGCCGAAAAGAAAGAAAATGCGTCGGTGTTCCCTATAGAAATTTCGATTTCCAATACAAAGAAAGTAACGCTGCGCGCGGGCTACTCGGCGAATGCAGACATCATCATACGAAAGAAGAGCGGCATACTTTATCTCCCCGAAAGAGTCGTAACATTCAGGAACGATTCTTCGTTTGTGAAAGTCCCCTTGGCGGATAACAAATCCGAAGATCGTTTTGTCAAGACCGGACTTTCAGACGCCATAAACATCGAGGTCATATCTGGCCTGAAAGAAGGCGACAAGGTTCTAGAAAAACCCATCGTTAAAATCAACTAAGGCCTTGAAATGAGGGCGTTTATAAGCTTCTTTTCGGAATTCTTCACCGACCTTCGGACTCAGAAGATGCGCGCGTTTCTTACAATGTTCGGTATCGTCTGGGGAACGGTGACGATAATAGTCCTAATATCTTTCGGGCTAGGATTCAAGAAACAAGCGATGATCAACATGCATGGGATGGGAGAGAACATTTCGGTGCTATTCCCGAATCGCACAACAAAGCCATACCAGGGATTTGGAATCGGTAGGGGAATCCGTCTCACAGAAGAGGCTGCGACGGTTATTTCCGCAAAGGTGAGAAACATCGAGGCGATAACGCCGGAATACATTAACATGGGGATACCGGTGCGATACGGCGATAATATCACCAATCCCGCAATTACCGGTGTCTACCCTGTCTATGAAAAGCTGAGGCATGTCATACCCGCGGACGGAGGAAGGTTCATCGACACTCTCGACGTAATCGGGCGAAAGAGAGTGGTGCTACTCGGCGACCAAGTGAAGTCGTTCCTCTTTGGCGAAAAAGAGGCGCTCGGCCGCACAGTCTTTATCGGCGAAACTCCTTTTACAGTCATCGGAGTAATGCAACCCAAGGGACAGAATTCGTCATACTACACACAGGATCAGAATCGGATATTCATTCCTGCGCCTACATACGCGGCAATATTCGGTTCACCATTCATCACAGATCTTGTGTACAAGGCTAATGATCCTTCAAGAACCGCAGAGGTAGAACAAGGTGTCCGTGAGGCTTTGGGGGAAAAATATGTTTTCGACCCCCAGGACAAAGACGCGTTGTACATATGGAACACAGCCGACTTCGACAAGATTCTTCAGTACATAACGATCGGCTTTACAATCTTTCTTGGAATCATAGGAAGTTTCACTCTCGGCGTAGCAGGGCTGGGAGTGGCCAACATAATGTTCATCGTTGTTCGAGAAAGGACAAGCGAGATCGGTGTTAAGAGAGCGGTAGGGGCCAAGAAGTCAACGATACTATTACAGTTCTTCGCAGAGACTTTCATGATCGTCGGCCTGGGCGCGGCTATCGGTTTCCTCCTCGGCTGGGGAATAGTCTCCGCAATGCAACTGATTCCGGTCAAAGAATACGTGGGCACTCCGGAGATTTCTCTGCTGGTCGTACTCTCAACCATGTCGATACTCGCGGCCATCGGGCTCTCCGCGGGAATGATGCCCGCCAGACGTGCGGCCAGCCTTGACGTTGTTGAATGTCTCAGGGATTAAGTATGAGGCACATTCCAAATCATGATATCGAGAATATTTTCATCGCGCGGCGCTCCATGTACCGGTCAAACAATCGGGCAAAACTAACCGGAGCAGTGGGAGGTATGTCATAATGGGAGTCGAATTAGTCAGAGAGTTTTTCCGTGATTTGAAAAATCATCGAATGCGCAGCGCGTTGACTTTAATTGCCATCACCTGGGGAACCATGTCAGTGGTGTTGCTACTTGCCTTCGGCGCGGGATTCGGCACCTCGATGCGTGACGGCCTAGTGAACGCGTGGAACCGGGTTCTTATCATATATGGCGGCGAAACAGGGAAAGTATACCAGGGACTCCCAAAAGGGCGTCAAATCAACCTAGAAGAAAGCGACGTCGCAATGTTGAAAGCGGCTGTCCCCGACATTATCATGGCCAGTCCGCAGTACAGGAAGAATGCGGAGCTCTTCTATGGAAAGTCAAGACTTACTACCGAGTGTGAAGGAGCCGGCGAGGACTTCGAAGAAATGCGCGCCATGTACCCGGAAGCCGGCGGTAGGTTCATTGATGCCAACGACGTCAAGTACCAGAAACGGAGCCTCTTCCTGGGTTACGAAATTGCCGCCGATCTATTCAAAGGAGAATATCCCATCGGAAAGACCGTCATGCTTGACAATGTTCCGTTCACTGTGGTCGGTATCATGGAGAAGAAACTTCAGACCTCCATGAACAACGGCCCAGATTCGAGGCGGGCCGTCATTCCCTTCTCGACCTTCAGAACGACTTACGGCTACAAATACATCAACACGATACTTGTAAAGGGTCCCAGCCCGGCATCACAGGCGCAGATGATAAGTCAGATCCGCCAAGTCCTCGCCAAGAAATACAGGATAGATCCCACAGATGAGCGCGCCATCGGTATCTTCGACACGATGATGATCGACGAGATGATAAAGAAAATAAGCCTCGGCGTGAGCATGTTTCTCGGCATCGTCGGATTCTTCACACTGATGATAGCCGGTGTCGGCGTAGCGAACGTGATGTATGTGGTCGTGAAGGAACGCACGAGGGAAATCGGAATCAAGATGGCTGTCGGCGCAAGAAGGTCATACATCCTCTCGCAATTTGTATTCGAAGCCCTCTTCCTCTCTCTGCTCGGCGGCCTCCTGGGTCTCATCCTTTCATGGACTATCGTCGCCGCGACAGGCCTGCTGGATACGGGCAGCGGCGCAATGCAATTCCTGGGCAGACCGATTCTCTCCATAGGGATAATGCTATTCACCGTAACAGTGCTGACATTGATCGGCATCTTTGCCGGCGTCTTCCCCGCCCGCAGAGCGGCTGCAGTGGATCCCGTAGAGTCGCTCAGGTACGAATAAGATATCTGCGCCGGCCCGCCGTCGTTCCGATCCGATACATGCGGGCGCAAAACCTCCTCCTTCTCAATAGCCGCGCTCTACCAAACTCAAACATTATTGAACAAATGGCTCCATTCCTTCGTTTATATTATTAGTGCGTTCGAAAAGAACAATTCAAAATCGGAAGGCTAGTCATGGACATGAATTACTTAGACAAATCCGTCGGTGATAATGGTGGACGGGCGTTCGATATACGAACCTGGATTGATAAAGGGCTGAGCTGGGACAAATATCTCTCCGAATGCAAACAGAACGTGGAGAGGATGATAGGCATTTACCAACGGCTTTCTGCCCCTAAAGAACGAGTAGAATTCCTCAAGGCCAAGGGAGTTCACACAATTCTTTGTATTGCCGAAGACTGGTGCCCGGACTGCGTTCAAAACGTTCCATTGATAGTCAGGCTCTCTGAAGCTCTCCCTTCAGCCGACCTTAGACTCTTCTTTCGTGACAAAAACGAAAAGCTCATGGACCACTATCTAACCAACGGCAAGAAAGTGGTTCCGACTGTCATATTCTTCGATAATAAATTAGTCGAGCTCGGAAAGTGGGCGGGGCCAAGCCGAAAAGCAAAGACCTGGACAATAGATACTTTGATCAAGTGTCGCAAGATTGCCGATATTCCCCAGGAAGAAAGAGATAGTTTCGGAGCGGTATATGATGAGAAATTCCTGAACGAATTTGTTAACGATTCGATATCAGAAATGGAAGACATACTCGGTTGATCCACCGCCTGCCTTTGAAAGTTGGCGGCTTCCGAAGTTAACCTTAAGACTTACGAGGCCCGCAGTTGCACAGTATAACCGTATCATTCAAGCCGGACAAGGAAGAAAGGGAAGCAATTGGAAGGATCTTCTCGGGAAACGACCTGTCGTTCCTGGTCGATTATGACGACAAGAAACGGCGAGCGGATCGGCTGGACCAGACAGAACTTCTCATAGCTTGGAATCCGACAAACGAATTCGATGACGACGATCGAAAACATCTCTACAACGTAAAGTTCGTTCAGCTTATCTCGGCGGGTTATGATCATCTGAAATTCGAAATGTTCAGTCCGGGATGCCGGATAGCAGCAAACCAGGGCGCGTACGCGTTGCCTATGGCTGAGCATGTTGTCGCGATGATTCTCGAGAGGGCCAAGAAGCTCAGGCAATATCACGACCTTCTCGCCGACGGAAAGTTCGAGCAGTGGAGAAGCGTCACGAAACAGATCACCGGTTCGACCCTCGGGATAGTCGGATTCGGATCAATTGGCAAAGAGGCCGCTCGAATGATGAGCCCTTTCAGTGTGAGAGTGCTCGCTATCAACACTACAGGAATGACCGATCAGCAGGTCGAGTTCTGCGGGACACTGAAAGATCTTGATTTCGTTCTGGCGAAATCTGATTTCATAGTGCTCTCTCTTCCCTTGAACGAGGGAACTCAAGGATTGATCGGAAATCGTGAGCTTGAGATAATGAAGCCGGACGGCATACTGGTGAACGTGGCCCGCGGGGCGATAGTACAGCAGAAGGCGCTATTTGAACATCTGAAGTCACATCCGGAGTTCTCGGCGTGCATAGATGCCTGGTGGGTGGAGCCATTCAGACAAGGCAAGTTCCAAATCGACTACCCTTTCTTCGAGCTTCCAAACCTTCTCGGCTCGCCGCACAACTCGGCAATGGTTGATGGCATCATGGTTCACGGCGTGGCCCGCGCAGCAGAGAATGCCCTTGAATTCCTCGGTAATGGCAATGTGAAAGGACTCGTGCCACGCCCCGATTAACCTCCTGACTCACCAACGGGCATCTCGACCGGCTCCCGCGAGAGGATTCCAGGTCGCTACTTCAGCTTGAAGAATGCCACGAAGTAAAGGAGCACTATAGCCACCCCGATACCATACATAACAACCGACACTTTCTCGGCGGTTGTGGCAGTCTTCCAATCTTTAACTGGTGGAAGGATAAATGGGGCCGCGACCACGATCACAAGGAGGATCGCTATCAGCGGCGGTATCCCGAGGTCAGAGTACCATTTCAGAAGCTGGTCAATCATGAATCAACACTCGTCACCACAAATGACATCGCACCGACACCGCGTGTGCCCGTTTCTTTCACCGCACAACCTTCGGCCGTACTTATCGCTTCGAGTTATTATGTCGATCATTCTTATCTTAAATTCATAAAATCCTGTCGCATTCTCAAGTACATCAAGCACACGCGTGATAATCGCTCTCCGTCATTTTATTGTTATTGAACGTCACTTCGGCTAAATTTCCCTGCATTTTTGTATCGTTAGTCAGCGCTGACTCGGCGGTGGATCCCAAAAGGAGCACCTGCAGCTCTTCAATTGTCAAACATCGAAAGGAACCCGATATGAAAGTACTTATTGCCGACAAGCTTTCGGAAAAAACTGTCATCGCATTGAAGACTCTCGGCATGGAGGTCACCGTAAATCCCGACCTCTCTGCCGACGATTTGCCAGGCGTGGTTCGTGACACGGACATACTTGTCGTGCGCTCCACCAAAGTCACCCAAAAGGCAATCGACTCCGCGAAGAAGCTCTCCCTGATTATTCGGGCCGGTGCGGGAGTAAACACAATAGATCTGGCATCGGCCAACTCTAGGGGGATATACGTATCAAACTGCCCTGGGAAAAACACAGAAGCGGTGGCCGAGCTCGCGATCGGACTGCTGATTGCCGCCGACAGACAAATCGTAAATGCCACTTCTGACATGCGAAACGGTATGTGGAAGAAAAAAGCGTACGGCAAATCCCGCGGCCTCAAGGGACGGACACTTGGAATTATCGGGTTTGGCGCCATTGGTAAAGCGGTCGCCGCTCGCGCCATGGCACTTGAAATGAATGTCATCGCTTGGTCGAAGAGCCTCAGCAAGGACATCGCAGACTCTTACGGTATTGGCTATGCGGCGGACATTGCATCGCTCGCTAAACTATCTGACGCTGTGAGCGTGCATACCGTATATAAACCGGAGACGCACCACCTCATTGACAAGGATTTTCTCAACGCCATGAGGAACGACGCCATTTTCGTGAACACTTCGCGTGGCGAGGTGGTCAACACCCTCGCCCTTGTTGAAGCGATGAAGTCGAAGAATCTACGAGTCGGCCTCGACGTGTTCGAGGGTGAGCCCACTGGCGGAGAGGCCGAATTTACAGGTAAAGAACTCGCCAGCCTTGTAACCGCGACGCCGCATATCGGCGCTTCAACCGATCAGGCATCGGAAGCCATAGCCGATGAAGTTGTGAACATAGTCAACTCCTATGTGACAACCGGCGTGCCTCTGAACACCGTCAACATCCGTGCTCGCTCATCCGCGACGCAGTCGCTGGTAGTGAGACACTACAACAGGGTCGGAGTTCTTGCCGGCATACTCGGAAACCTCAAGAGCAACGGCATCAATGTAGAGGAAATGACAAATATCATATTTGAAGCGTCGAAGGCAGCCTGTTGCACCCTGTTGCTCGATTCGGCACCTTCGCAGAGTGTTATCCAGGAGATGTCCAGGGATGAAAATGTCATCGAAATTGCGCTGAAACCTGTTTAAAACGCACAACGCGCTGAGACTTTTCTGTGTTGCTATCGGAGCTCCTTAGATTAGTTATCGATACATGAGTGAGAGATCAGCAGCGGAACGGACGCGAGCGTTCCGTAATACAAATGTTTCACAAGTCAGATTAATGCCATGAAACGATCGGAAGAAATCTCAGTAGAGCGCCTGCCTCAGAAACTAAAAGAAAATCTCCGGATAGGCACCTGTTCATGGAACTATCCTGAGTGGGAGGAAATAGGCATCTACTCGCAGAAGCAGCGAAGACATTACGATTATCTGCCGGAGTACGCCGACCATTTCAACACGGCTGAAGTGGATCAATGGTTCTGGAGCCTCGAATCGCCAGACTCCGTTAGGCTTCCTAAACACGAAGACGTTGAAGCCTACGAGCGTCTCACTCCGGAAGACTTCCGTTTCACTGTCAAGGCGCCGAACTCCATTACTCTGACACATTTCTACAAGCAAGCCCCCAAAGAATTCGCTGAAAAGCCAAACCCTCATTTTCTCGATACTAAACTGATGGATTCGTTCCTAGCATCTATACGAACTCTCTCGCCTAAGATAGGCGTCATAATGTTCGAGTTCGAATACCTGAACAAGTCGAAGATGCCTTCGCAGAGCGCTTTCTTTGATTTGGTCGGCCCGTTTCTCACTTCCCTTCCGAAAGTTTACAGTTACGCAATTGAGATAAGGAATCAGAATTACCTTACCAAGGAATATTTTCAATTCCTGAAATCACATGACTGCGGGCACGTCTTCGTTGAAGGGTACTACATGCCCCCTGTTTCTGGGTTGTTCGAGAAGTTCGGCCCCGACTCACTCACTTCGAAGAGTGTCGTATTAAGACTACTCGGCGCAGACAGGCAGGGAATTGAAAAGAAGACAAGGAAACATTGGACAGAGATTGTCCATCCGAAGGATAAAACTATCAGTGAGATTTCGGAACTCGTACGGAAACTAATTCCGAAGAAATTCGATGTCTACGCAAACTTCAACAACCATCTCGAAGGAAGCGCGCCGCTTTCAATTTCCAAATTCATGGATATGCTGAAGGCTGAGTAGGCTTACCCGATTCGAGTAGAAAAAGGGCGCCCGTAAGGCGCCCCTATTCATTCCTGAAGAGAACTCAGATCAGAAGCTTGTAGCTGTTTAACGCTTTCACGTAGTTCGCGCGCTCGAACGCGGCGGGATCGGCCACTGATTTCTGGCTCATGCTTCCCTTCATCTGTTCGATCGACTCGTACTCGTGCTCTTCCATCCACTTCGAAAGATCAGCTAGAACCGTCTTTATGTGTTGGGGGCCGTGTTGGAGAAGTGCCGAACACATCATCGTCACATCAGCGCCGGCCATCACGAGCTTCAAGACGTCTTCGGCCGTATGCACTCCGCTCGTGGCCGCAAGGCTTGCCTTCAGCTTACCGTACAGAATCGCGATCCATCTCATCGGCAACCTGATAGCGGAGGAGTCGCTCATCGTGACTTCAGGAACCACCTCCAGCTCGTTCACGTCAATGTCGGGCTGATAGAAGCGGTTGAACATCACGAGACCGTTCGCGCCGGCTCCAATCGCGCGCTGCGCGAAATTGGCAAGGGAGCCGAAATACGGGCTCAGCTTCACGGCAAGAGGAATGCTCACGGAATCCCTCACGGCAGAAATGACGTTTATATACCTTCCCTCGACGTCGTATGAATTGAGATGCGGGTCTGTCGGTATATAGTAGATATTCAGCTCCATCGCGTCCGCGCCGGCATCCTCAAAATGCTTGGCGTATTTGATCCAACCGCCGGAGGTTATACCGTTGAGACTCGGGATGATGGGAATGCTGAGAGACTCCTTCGCTTTCCTGAGCAGGTCCACGTAGGAATCGGGCTCGAGGTTGTACTCTTCGGCCTTTGGAAAGTATGTCAGCGCTTCTGCGAAACTTTCGGTTCCGTAATGAAGATAGTGATCGAGTTCCTCGCTCTCATGAGCGATTTCTTCCTCAAACAATGAGTACATCACTATAGCCGAAGCTCCCGCGTCTTCAAGCCTTTTCATACTATCGAGGCTTCTTGAAAGCGGACTGGCCGACGGGACTATCGGATTCTTCAGCTCTAAGCCGAGATATTTAGTTTTAAGATTCATTTCATCACTTTCGTTTTCTTCGTTTCAGACTTCAGGTTCAATTCATGGCCGGGGCGGTAGCAGCTTTGCCGTCACCGTCCGACTTGGATGGCTCGAATTCCTTCGAAAGTTGTTCGTACATCTTCCATCTCTGAACTATATCATCCTGAGCGAGCTCCATAAGGAATTTCACCCTGTCGGGATGCGTCTTCTTCAGCATGTTGAACCGCGTCTCGAGTGATGTGAATTCGCCGACCGATCCCTTCGGAGCCTTCGAATCCAACTTGAACGGGTTCTTGCCTTCGTGAGCCTGCCTCGGATCAAACCTGAACAGAGGCCAGTAGCCCGTATCCACTGCCACCTTCTGGTGCTGAGCTCCAAGCGACATGTCGATGCCATGCTCGATACAGTGGGAATAAGCGATTATGATTGATGGTCCGTCGTACGATTCCGCTTCAAGGAAGGCGCGGACAGCCTGCGCGTCATTGGCGCCCATCGCCACTCGCGCCACGTAAACGTTTCCGTACATCAGCGCCATCAGGGAAAGGTCTTTCTTCCGCATCGGTTTCCCTGCCGCCGCGAACTTAGCGACCGCCGCTCGCGGGGTTGACTTGGACATTTGGCCGCCGGTATTCGAATAGACTTCCGTGTCCAGGACAAGGATATTGACATTCTTTCCCGAGGCTAGAACGTGATCGAGTCCACCGTAACCTATATCGTAGGCCCAACCGTCTCCACCGACGATCCACACGCTTCGCTTCACAAGGTTATCCGCGACATTGAGAAGTCTCCTCGCTTCGGAGGAATTCATGGAGGCTAGCTTTGACTTCAATAGCTTAACTCTCTCGCGCTGCTCGTAGATGCCGGCTTCACCTGCCTGATCGGATTCCAGGAGTTCCTTCGCCAGCTGGTCGCCAATCTGCGACGACATATTCTTGACCATCTCCCTCGCTATCTCAGTTTGCTTGTCGACGGCGAGCCTCATACCGAAGCCGAACTCCGCGTTATCTTCGAATAGGGAGTTCGACCATGCCGGGCCGCGTCCATCCTTGTTGACCGTGTAGGGAGTCGTCGGAAGATTTCCTCCGTAAATTGACGAGCAGCCGGTCGCGTTCGCTACCAGTGTCCGGTCGCCGAAGAGCTGCGTCACAAGCTTCACGTATGGAGTCTCTCCGCAGCCGGAACACGCGCCGGAGTATTCAAAGAGTGGCTGCAGGAATTGCGAATCTTTAACGTTGTCGAGCCTTATCGTCCTGCGATCCACTTCCGGAATATTCAGGAAGAAGTCATAGTTCACTCTTTCGGCTTCCCTGAGAGGCGGCTGGGGTTTCATGTTGATAGCTTTTACCTTCGCTTCCTTTTTGCTCTTCGCGGGACAGAACTCCACGCAAAGACCGCAGCCGGTGCAATCTTCCGGCGCGACCTGCAAGGAATATTTCATCCCCTTGTGTTCAGGACTCTTAAAGTCAACCGCCTTGAACGTCGTCGGCGCTCCGGCCATCTCCGCCGGATCAAAGACCTTCACCCGTATACTTGCGTGTGGACAAATGACTATGCACTTGTTGCACTGGATGCATATGTCCGGCTCCCACACTGGAATTTCGAGAGCGATGTTGCGCTTTTCCCACTGAGCAGTCGCGGTCGGGAAGGTGCCGTCTATCGGCATGGCGCTAACGGGAAGAGTGTCTCCCTTCCCTTCGATCATGCGTCCGGTGATCTTCTTTACATACTCCGGGGCGCGATCCGAAACGACAGGAGGCATCTCGATGGTGCTCGACACTTTTCCGGGAACCTTTACTTCGAAAAGGTTCGCGAGTGTCTGGTCGACGGCCTCGAAATTTTGCTGGACGACCTGGTCG